>NZ_JTKZ01000255.1:0-1134 GCF_000799035.1 Delftia sp. ZNC0008 | reverse complement strand
CCGCGTGATCGACTACGCGCCGCTGTTCCTGTCCCAGCCTGCGCCGCGCGGTCGCCGCGTGGTCAGCATCAGCAATTCGGGCGCCACCTGCGTGCTGTCGGCCGACGCGGCCGAGGAATACGGCCTGGCCCTGGAGCCGTTCGATGCCGCCACGCTGGACGGCCTGTCCCAGGCCCTGCCGTCCTATGTCA
Organism: Delftia sp. ZNC0008; assembly: GCF_000799035.1. Classification (NCBI taxonomy): domain Bacteria; kingdom Pseudomonadati; phylum Pseudomonadota; class Betaproteobacteria; order Burkholderiales; family Comamonadaceae; genus Delftia; species Delftia sp. ZNC0008. Next base: position 943 of record NZ_JTKZ01000255.1, on the reverse strand, counting down.
CGGCGCGCAATCCCATCGACATGACCACGGCCCTGCTGGGCAGGCCGCAGACCTTTGGCGACACGCTGCGGGCCTTGTCGGGCAGCGGTGCGGCGGACCTCGTTCACGTGGGCTTCCCTATCGGTGGCGAGGGCTATGACTTTGCCGACTTCGCGGGCCAGGCCAGCCGCTTTGCGCGCGACACCGGCGTGCCCATTGCGGTCAGCGTCAACCAGGACTGGGTGGCCCAGGCCTTCCAGGACCAGGGCGTGCCCACCTTCTGGAGCGAACGCGCCGCCATGCGCGGCCTGGCGCTGCTGGCCGAGCAGGCCGGCGGCAGGCAGGTACAGGCGCCGTCTGCCGAGGCATCGGTGCCGGTGGCGGCCTCCCGCTCCATCACGCTGGTTACGCTGGACGAGCCCTCCAGCCTGTCCGAACTCGCCCGCGCAGGCCTGCCGGTGATGCGCCATCTGGTCTGCAGGAGCGGGGACGAGGTGCGCGCCGCCCTCGAATCCCTGCCGCTGCCCCTGGTGGCCAAGGGCGTGTCCGCCGATCTCTCGCACAAGTCCGAGCATGGCCTGGTGCGGCTCAACATCCGCGAGGCGGAGCAGGCGCTGCAGGCCTTTGGCGACTTCGCCGCCACGCTGGCCCGCCTGGGTGCGGCCGATGGCGGCCTGCTGCTGGGCGCCCAGCACAGGGCCGACTTCGAGCTGGCGCTGGGTGCCCATGTCGATGCCGAGTTCGGCGTGGTGGTCATGGTCGGCCAGGGCGGCGTGCTGGTGGAGGCGCTCAGGGACGTGCAGTTCCTTGTCGCCCCCTTCAGTGCGCGGCAGGCGCTGGATGCCCTTGCGCGCCTGTCCATCGCCCCGGCCTTTGCGGCCGTGCGCGGCATGCCGGCCGTGGAGCTGGATGCCGTGGCCGCCATGATGGTGCGGCTGGGCGACTGGATGCTGGCCCAGGGCGG
>NZ_JTKZ01000453.1:0-4355 GCF_000799035.1 Delftia sp. ZNC0008 | reverse complement strand
CCGCGTGTCCTCATGCAGCGCCTGGTCGCGCGCCAGGGCCTGGCGTGCCAGGCGCGACTGGGACTCGGCCTCCAGCAGCGCGCGCCGCGCCTCATACAGCTGCGGGCTGGTGAACACCGCCACCGGCTGGCCGGTGCGCACCGTCTGGCCCAGGGCCACGAGCACGCGCGGCACCGCGCCCGCATAGGGGGCGGCCACCACAGCCTGGGCATCGGGCCGCAGCACGACGCGCGCGTGGGCCGAGACCTCGATGCGCTCTGCCGCCTGAATGGGTTCGAAACGCACGCCCAGCGCCTGTGCCTGTTCGGCGGACAAGGCAACGGATGTGGGCGTGGATGCGGATCCGGATGTGGGTGCGGATGCGGATGCGGACGGGGGATTGGCCGGGCTTGCGGGTGCGGCCTGGGCCTGGGTGGCCATGCCGACGGCTGGCAGCGCAAGTGCGCCGGCCAGCAGCCATGGGGAAAACATCATTCCTGACTCCGGGAAAAAAGACGAACGCCGTCCACGCGCAGGCGGTTCGCTGCGCGCGGGCGAAGAAGGACTGAGGCGGGCCTGTGGACCAGGCCGGGGAGGTCAGGAAGCCAGGGGCGGTGCCTGGGCGGGGGAAGGCCGTATCACGCGCTCGCGCCAGCGCGGACTCAGGCGCATGGGCTGCAGCGGCAGGGCGGGCCGGGGCGCAATGCAGCGCATGCGCGCGGCACGCAGGCCCAGGGTGAGCAAGACCAGGCCGACCACGGCCAGCAAAGGCATGGGCAGCAGGTCCAGCGGCTGTATGGCGTCCTGCACATCGACCTCGAAAGGCTCGACATGGTCTTCATCCACATCGGTGAAGGAGCCGTGGGCCACGAACAGGTGGAAATGCGAGTCGGCCACGCGCGACGGCGCCGCGTGGATGTGCAGGCCGGCCTGGTTCGGAGTGCCGAAATGGCTGTGCAGCAGCGGTATCAGCAGCTGCGCCACCATGATGAGCAGCAGCAAGGCGCTCCGCATGGATAGGCTCCGGATGGCATGCAACATGGCCGGGGATTGTAGTGCCGGTGCCTGCGCAATCGGTTCAATCCCGCAGTTCGGCAAGGGCACATTCACCTGTCACATACCAAAGCAAGCCCCCGCCATCGCGGCAGGCCCGCAAGCCGCACCAGGCCTCGGTTCAAGCTGGAGTGACGGATTTCATTGTATTTTTTCGGATATAACGAAGCCATTCATGGAGCACTTCGCCCCCTCGGAGCCCGCCGGAGTCCGCCGGGCTGTGCTGGAGAACCGACTTGACGCAAAAATACATCCCCCATCTGCTGGCCCTGGACCGCGAGCGTGACTGGGCGCGCGCAGCGCAGGCCTGCGGCATCTCCGACAACACGCTGGCCCAGGCCATACGCTCGGCCGAGGCGGAGTTTGGCCACGCGCTGGTGCGTGCGGGCCGGCCCTTCCAGGGGTTCACGCAGGAAGGCGAACAGGTGCTGGCCTGGGCACGGCAGTTCGCCCAGGCGGTGGATGCACTCAAGCACTGCTTTGCCGACACGCGCAAGCGGGCGGGCCTGGCGCCCCTGCTGGCGCGGCGCTCCGTCTCGCCCAGGCGGCTGGCCATGCCGGGCCCGGACAGCGGCGACATGGACCTGATGATCGAGGCGGCGCTATGCGCTCCGGACCACGGTGCCTTGCACCCCTGGCGGGTTCTGGAGTTTCCCGCCCACCAGCGCGAGGCCTTGGCCTGCCTGTTCGAGCAGGAAAAACTGCGCCGCGACCCGCTGGCCCCGGCCGACGATATCCGCCGTGCGCGCGAGCATGCAACGCGCGCCCCGGCGCTGATCGCCTTCATCATCTCGCCCCGGCCGCGCTCGCGCGTGCCGGTGCGTGAGCAATGGCTGGCTGCGGGCGCGGCCCTGGGCAACCTCCTCAACGCCGCCCACCATTTGGGCTTTGGTGCCATCGTGCTCAGTGGCGAGCGCTGTTTTGACCCGGCCCTGCATTCAGCGCTGGGTTTGCGCGAGGGCGAGCACCTGGCCGGCTTCATCAGCCTGGGCACCATCACCAGCCAGCCATCCCCGCGCGCAATGGTGGCGCCCTCTTCCATGCGCACGGCATGGCAGGCGGAGCAGACAGCAGCGGTCACGGCACAGGCCCTTCTCCAGCCAGACGGCAACCACGACAGCCACGGCAGCGATCTTTGAAGCCGCAGCCAGCGCGTGCAGGGTGGCGCATAAGTGGCGCACAGGTGGCGCGCAGGTGGCGCACTGACTGCGCGGGGCGGTTAGAGTTGCGGGGCTGCTGCGCCCTCTTGCATCCTCTTGCGCCCTCTTTTCCATCACGGAACAAGCTTTCATGATCATCCGGCCCCGCCCCCACTGGCTGCGCATGCTCTTCGTGCTGCGCGGCTCGGTGCTGCCCGACATCCTGCCCCAGCTGATGGCAGCCACCCTGTTCGCCGTGCTGGTCACGGCGCTGCACGGCCAGTTGTTCGCCTGGAAGGTGCCGCTGAACTTCGTGCCGTTTTCGCTGATCGGGCTGACGCTGGCCATCTTCCTGGGCTTTCGTAACAGCACCAGCTATGCGCGCTATTGGGAGGCGCGCACGCTGTGGGGCACCCTGCTCAACGAGACGCGCACCCTGGTGCGCCAGGCCCGGACCTTGACCGATGCACCGCAGCACGCCCCGGCCCTGGCCATGGTGCTGGCGGCCTTCGTGCATGCGCTGCGCCACCAGTTGCGCGGCACCGATGCCGCGGCCGACATGCGCCGCCTGCTGCCCGCCGCCGACTGCGAGCGCCTGGCCACGGCGCGCTTCAAGCCTGCCGTGCTGCTGCTCATGGCCGGCGAATGGCTGCAGGCACGCCGCCAAGACGGCAGCCTGCAGCCGGTGCTGGTGCCCGCCATGGAGGCGCCGCTGTGCAAGCTGGGCGAGGCACTGGGCGGCTGCGAACGCATTGCGGGCACGCCGATTCCCTTCACCTACGCGGTGATCATCCACCGCACCATCTACCTGTACTGCCTGCTGCTGCCCTTCGGCCTGGTGGATTCCATCGGCTTCATGACGCCGGTGATCGTGGCCTTCATCGCCTACACCTTCTTCGCGCTGGAGGCGCTGGGCGCCGAGCTGGAGGAGCCCTTCGGCACGGCGCCCAACGATCTGGCGCTGGACGCCATGTCGCAGATGATCGAGGCCACGCTGCGCGAGCTGACCGGCGAGGTGCTGCCACCTGCGCCGCAGCACAAGGATGTGCTGTTCCTGACCTGACCCTGCCTGCCGGCCCGGACAGCGCCAGCGGCACAATCTGCCACCCGCATCACAGAAAAAGGACAAGCGCCATGACGGAGACAAGCAAGGTCAAGGGACCGGCCTCGTATTTCCCTTCCATCGAGAAGACCTACGGCCAGCCGATTGCGCACTGGATGGACCTGCTGCAACAGCAGGACACCCGCAAGCACATGGAGCTGGTGGGCTGGCTCAAGGCCCAGCACCAGATGGGGCACGGCCATGCGAATGCGCTGGTGGCCGTGTTCCTGGCACAGGCCTGACCTGCACCCGGCAACCCTCAGCCGATGGCCGTGCCGAAAGCCTGGCGCACGACGGCACCCGCTTCGTCAAACAGCCGGCGTGATGCCGGCGCCAGCCCCAGCATATGCATGCAGGCGTGCACCATGCCGGGCAGGCGCACGGCCTTTACTGCCACACCGGCCTGCGCCAGCCGCTGCGCATAGGCTTCGGCCTCGTCGCGCAGCGGGTCGTATTCGCAGCTGATCACCGTGGCTTGGGGCAGTCCTGCCAGGTGTTCGGCGCGCAGCGGAGAGACAAGTTCGTGCCGCCCCGGAGCCGCATCGCCCAGGTACGCGCCATAGCAGTACTCCATGGCCGCACGCGTGAGGTAGTGGCCCTCTCCAAACTGGAGGAACGACGGCGAGTCCATGGCCGCGTCCAGTGCCGGGTACAGCAGCAGCTGGTGGGCGATGGCCGGTGCGCCCGCCGCTCCCCAGCCTTCTTGCTGCCGCGCCAGCAGGCAGGCGGCGGCCGCGAGGTTGCCGCCCGCGCTGTCTCCGGCCACGCCGATGCGCCTGCTGTCCAGGCCCAGCGCATCGGCCTGCTCAAAGGTCCAGGCAATGGCATCGCAGAAATCATGCAGCGGCACGGGAAAGCGGTGCTCGGGCGCCAGCCGGTAGTCCACCGAGACCACGACGGCGCCCGTTGCCACGGCCAGCGCGCGGCAGGGGTTGTCGTAGACCTCCAGCGAACCCAGGCACCAGCCGCCGCCGTGGGCGAAGACCAGGGCGGGCTGGGGCGTGGGTGTGACCGAGGCCAGCGGCCGGTAGATGCGCACGCGCAGCGGCGCACCGTCGCGCGCGGGCAGCGGGAAGTCTTCG
>NZ_JTKZ01000938.1:0-5181 GCF_000799035.1 Delftia sp. ZNC0008 | reverse complement strand
CCGCGTAGGGCCTTGCAGCCGGTGGATCGGGGGGCTGGCCGCAGCCGTCCATGGCGCACCAGGCCAGTCCCGCGCTGGCCAGCGGATGGCCGGCGCGCTGCGCGCGCTCGAACCATTGCCTGGCCTGCGGCCCGTCCTGCGCCATGGCAATGCCATGCAGTGCCAGCAGGCCCATCACCCATTGCGCCTCGCGCTGCGTGGCCAGGCTCACGCCCTTGCCTTCGGCGCGGCTGCGCAGCTGGGACAGGGCCCGTTGCTGGGCGGTGTCCGAGGTCGAGGTGATGTTGCTGGTGCCCGGCTGGGAACCGTACACGCTGGCCGTCGCCACCCGAATGGGCATGACCGGCGTGAAGCGGGCCGCCGCCTGCACATGCGGCAGTACGGCGGGAGCCAGACCTGGCAGCACCACCAGCAGTCCGGGCAGCACAAGCCTTGCGGTCAGGCGCAGCCCGATGCGCCGCCGTGGCGGGGATTCATGAGCGCTGGAGGGCATGGCAATTGCCTCTGTTTGGCTTGTGACGTGCACCGCTCATCAGCGCTTGGCCTGGGCCGGAACCACCTGCCAGAAGCGGGCCGAGCCGGTGTACTGGTCGGCGCCCAGAGAGTTGGCCATGTACTGGTTGACATCCTCCAGGGAGCGCATGCCCGGGATGGCGATGAAGGCCTTGCCCTGGAGCAGCGTGGGTAGCTTGTCGGTCATGTTCTGCTCGGTGGCGAAGCAGGCCACGCCTTCCTTGCCGGGAGGCCCGGCGTTGATGACGTAGCCGGGGTTGGGACTCATCCAGTCTGGCAGGCGAACGGATTGGGCGGCGGTGATCCAGCCCGAGCGGTTCACATCGTTGGGCACCAGCCGGGTGACCTCTCCATCGGCACCGGCCATGAAGCACGACAGGTAGGAGGCGCGCGACACGGTGGTGGACAGGAACAGCTGCTCACCCGTCTCGAAAGAGGTGCGCGTGGGCGTGATGTTCTCCACCCACAGGTCCAGCTTGCGGTCGGGCGCGGGGGCGCCGTAGCGGTAGTCACCCGTGGCCACGGCCACGTTCTCGGAGGCGGTGGTGACCGGTGCCGCACTCTTGGTGTTCCAGCCGATGCGCGTCATGTGTCCATCGGCGCTGACGGCCACGAAGTCTCGCAGTGCGCGCTCGTAGGTGCTGAAGTCCACCACGCCATTGACCACCATGCCGCTGTCGGCCTGGAAGCGCCCTATGGCCTCGCGCCACTGCGGGTTGCCTGCGGTGAAGGCCGGTGCGTCGGGCGGCAGATAGCCCTTGCTGATCAGCGACTGGCGCACCAGCTCCTGGTGGATGCCGGCTTCGCCTTCCTCATACCAGTCGCGCAGCTGACGCTGGAAGTCGGGATGGGTCTGGTCCAGCGTCAGGCACTGCCAGTAGGGCAGGCGTGACCATTTGCCCAGCAGCTCGATCATGCCCAGCTCGACCAGGGTGCGCACGGCCGGGCCCGAGCCCTGGGCATAGTCGCGGCCCACGCTGAACTGCACGCCGTAGTTGCCGATACGGCCCGACAGGTCAAGGCCCTGGCTGCCGTTGCCGATGACGACTTCGTTGGCCGAATCCAGGCCCGGAATGATGGTGCGCGTGCGGAAGTCGCCCAGGTGCAGCTCCATGCCCAGCACGGCGCCGCTGCGGTTGGCGCTGTAGCCGGTTTCCAGGCGCGAGGCGCTGGTGCCTATGTCCACGTTGTTGCGCAGCACGTTCTGGTCCATGAAGGACACGGCGCCCGACACATACAGGGCCGGGCGCTGCAGCTGGATCTGGTTGTTGTTGAGCAAGATGGTGGTGAGGTTCTGCACCGTGTCCTGGCGGGCGATGTCCACCTCATAGTCCACGTAGCGGAAGGCGCTGCTGACGCGCGACATCTGGGACAGGGCGGTGACCACCATCTCCTTGGCGGCCACGGCCACGCGGCCCGAATAGTCGGGCAACTGCTTGCTGGTGATCAGCACCGTGGGCATGTGGCTGTTGCGGAACATCCTGTCCATGCACATCAGCGAATCGGAGAAGCTCGATATGGAGCGCACCGGCCGCACCACCGGGCGGTCGGCCGCATAGACTTTTTCCAGGTATTTGGAATCCTTGCGCGCATCCAGCGGCGCGCAACCCGACAGCAGCACGATGGATGCCGATACCGCGCAGGCCACCACCCGCATACAGCCCTGTCTGCCAGCCCATCGCTGGCGGAAAGTCCCTCGGTTGTCCGCATGTCCGCCGAATGCCGGCTGCAGCGCGGCATCGGGGCGGGGAAGTCCTGGCGTTGGAAGGCGGTTGCGCATGATGGACCTCTGCTGGAAAACGGCGAGCCAGGGCACTGGCGCCCAGGGGCACCGGCACCGGAAATGGGTTTTGGAAATGAAAGGCGGCCGGGTCGCGGGCCGCCTGGCCGCACTAGCGGCAGACGTTGATCAGGTCGCCCTTGAGGACCACGATCTGGTCCTTGGTCTGTGGCCCGTAGCGGTTGAACGCGCTGGCGTTGGTGTTGCTGGCCAGGTCCTGGGTGCAGGTGCGCTGCATGCCCGTGCTGCTCGTTGTGGTCGTGGTCACCACGTTCGCCTCGGTGGAGATGCCGGGAGCATTGGTCATGGACATGGCTTCGTAGCGCGCGATCTTGGCCTTGACGTTGATGGGGATGTCAGTGACGGTGTCCAGCCCCGACGATGTCTGCTGCTTGGCCGTGGGCAGTCTCAGATAGTCGACAGGCTTGCTGAGCACCACTGGATCTTCGCCGGGGGCTGCTGCATGAAGGGGGGGCGCTCCGAGTGCGAGCCAGGCCAGTAGGGCAGCCGAACAGAGATGGGCGGCGGTGTGCATGGTGGGCTCTCCTGGTGCGGTGAGCTGGCTATTCGCCGGGAAGGTGCTGCCGGAAGGCCTGGGGCCGTCCGGCAGTGTCCTTCGTCCGGCAGTCAGGCTCAGTGGTTGTTGTAGCAGGTCACGCAGCCGTTGTTGCTGGAGATGTTCTGTACTGCCATGGAACCGTTACCGGCATAGTTGACGATGCCCGAGTTCTTGGCAGCCACCACCTGGATCGAAGTGTTCTTGACTTCCACTTCGCCATAGTTGGAGGCCAGGTTGTTGACGGCCACTGCTGCGTAGCCATCGGCCTTGTTCAAGATGCCGCTGCCGGTGGCAGCGACGACCTGCAGAGAGCTGCCACTGCGGTCGATGGTGACGTTGCCTGCATTGCTGGCCAGGTTCTGGGAGGCCTTGCCACCGCCCGTTGCTACGTTGAGCACGCCGCTCCTGTTCAGCAGGGTGACCTGAACGCTGGGGCCGTTGATTTCGATCTGGGAACTGCTGCTGCCGCCGCCGCCGCCGCCGCCGCCACCACCGCCACCGCCACCGCCCATGGGGCCAGCCATGGCTGCTGTTGCGATCAGGCTCAGGGAAAGAATTGCAAGCGATTTCATGATGGCTCCTTGATAAGGAATCGGACTATCAGGAAAAGGTGTGTAAGCACCCGTTTTTCAGACACTTTGCGGAGGTTTCCGGCCTTGTCTCCCTGGACCCCAGCTCGTTGTCTGGACTCCAATGTGCTTGGGGTGCCCCTGCCGTTCCATCTCTTGTACGGGGTAGCCGTGAGCGCTGATCCACGTGGCGGGTACTTACCCGTGCAAACCTTTGGCTGGCGGGCTGCATCGCGTTAAAGCAGCGGCATTGGGAGGTGAATGGAGTTGGGTAGTTTCAAGGTGTAACGACAGAAAATTTGCAGTTGCAGCTTCGCTTCAGGTCGTTGATCCGGCGGGCATGGGGCCATCCAGACAACCCGGTGTATCGAATTGCATACGCTCGGTGCAGGCGCAGGAGGAAGGCGTTGAACCGGGGGCTGTTATGAGGCTGGATCAAGGGGAGGATGGCGGGCATCGGGAAGGGCATGGCCTGCCAGGCCCGACAGGCCTGCCGGTCAGGTGATCAAGAAAGTACGGACCCGGCTTCTCACACAAATGTGTTAATTTGCAAGCTACGCAATCTTTCACAAACTTCGTCAAAGATTGTGGATATCGGTGGCGATTTCTCTTAATGTGAAAGGCGCGTATGTGATCGGTTGCGTCATACACATGACGTGACATTTGAGGAGAACAGCATGAATCCATCCGACGTTCCCGCCGATGCCCGTCCCCTGATCGCCGATTCCTCGCGCGCCCAGGCCATGCTGGGCACGGGCCTGAGTTCCGCCATGTGGCCAGACTATCTGGCCGGCCAGCCCGACAAGCCCGTGCGCGTGCTGCTGGTCGATGACGATGCCCACATCCGCATGGTCATTGCCCAGGAAATCATGAACGACCCGCGCACCCTGGTCGTGGCCCAGGCCGGAAGTGTCCGAGAGGGTCGAAAGGCCATTCGCCAGCACGAGTTCGACGTGATGCTGGTCGACCTGAACCTGGGCGACGGCGAGGGCTTCGAGCTGCTGGACATGATGAAGACCGTGCGGCCCACGGCCGAGGCCGTCATCATCTCCGTGATGGAAAACGACGAGCAGGTGCTGCGCGCCTTCGAGCTGGGTGCCACGGGCTACCTCGTCAAGAACTCCTGGTTCGGCAACTACCCCCAGGCCGTGCTGCAGGTGGCCAATGGCGGCGCATCCGTCACTCCCAGCCTGGCGCGCAGGTTGCTGCAGCGCTTCGACAAGACCCAGGGCGCCGAGCCCAAGCGCCGCTCGCCCGACGAGGCGGACCGCCTGTCCACCCGCGAGCGCGAGGTGCTGCGCATGGTCGCCAGCGGCTACACCAGCGCCGAGATCGGCTCGCGCCTGATGATCAGCGCCATGACGGTCAACACGCACATCAAGAACATCTACCGCAAGCTGCAGGTGCGCACACGCGCCCAGGCGGTGCGCTTTGCATCGCTGCGCGGCCTGTTCTGATTGGCTGGCGCCGCAGGGGCCCGTGCGGCCCGCCCCGCCGCCGCTTCCCACCGCATGGCCATGAAGGACTCCCTTCGCGCATTGGCAGTCTGCCTGGCACTGGGCCTGCTGCAGATGCTGGCGCTTTGCGCCTGGCTTTGGCAGCAGGGCGACCAGGCTCCGCTGTGGCTTCGCCTGTGCAGCCTGGCCCTGCTGGTCTTGACGGCCTTGCTGTGTGCGATGGGTGCCTCGCGCCTGCGCAGGCTCCTGCTGTGGCGGCGCAGGCGCAGCCCCCGGCCTTCGCGCGAGGTGCAGGCCGAGCGC
>NZ_JTKZ01000068.1:117823-121086 GCF_000799035.1 Delftia sp. ZNC0008 | reverse complement strand
ACCCTGGAGCCGTACTGCCAGCCCGGCTGCTCAAGAGAATGCTTCGCACCGCATGGCTTATTGGGAATGGAATCGCACCGGCGATCCGCACCATCCCCATGTCGTGGTCTGCGTGCACGGCCTTTCGCGCCAGGGGCGTGACTTCGACGCGTTGGCCGAGCGGCTCAGCGAACGTGCCCGCGTGATCTGCCCCGATGTGGTCGGGCGTGGCGAAAGCGACTGGCTGCAGGATCCGACCGCCTACCAGGTGCCTCTTTACGCAGCCGACATGCTGGCCTTGCTGGCCCAGGTGCATGCGCAGGCGCCTGTCGAACAATTGGATTGGGTGGGCACCAGCATGGGCGGGCTGATCGGCATGGCGCTTGCGGGCCAGCCGGGGCTGCCGCTGCCGGCGCCCATTCGCAGGCTGGTGCTCAACGATGTGGGGCCTGTCATCGAGTGGTCTGCCCTGGAGCGCATAGGGCAGTACCTGGGCAAGGGCGTGCATTTTGAAAATCTTGAGCAGGCAGCCCATGCGCTGCTCTTGATTTCCGAAGGCTTCGGCCCACATAGCGAAGGGCAATGGTTGCGATTGACGCGACCTATGATGCGGCCGGCCGCCGATGGCGGCCTTGTCCTGCACTATGACCCTCAGATTGCGGTGCCCCTGCAGCACATGACGCGCGAGATGGCCCAGGCCGGCGAAGCGCTGCTGTGGCAGCTGTATGACCAGATCAAGGCACGCGTCTTGCTAGTTCGTGGTGCGCAGTCCGACCTGCTGACGGCGGCCACGGCACAGGCCATGGCGCAGCGAGGGCCGAAGGCGCATTGCGTGGAATTTGAAGGGGTGGGACATGCGCCCACCTTCGTCGCGGCAGGGCAGGTGGCCTTGCTGTGCCGGTTCTTATGGGGAGAAGAGCGCTTGCCAAGCACCATGAATCTTGCCGAGCAGGCCAGGGAGAGTGACGAATGAAGACTGCCAGCAGCGAGGCCGCCGTGCAGGCGCCTTCGCCCGGCGCAGCCGCGCCGGGCCAGGTGCCGTCGGTGCTGCCGCACCTGATCACGGCCACGTCGCAGACCCTGCCCGAACAGGTCAACGCGCTGGCGCGCGCGCGCAGCTTTGCCGAGCCGCTGATCGCCACCGAGACCATGGAGTCCGGTGAGAACACCATGGCCCATGCCGATGCGGTGGCTGCCATCCTCAAGACCATCGGCGGCTCCGAAACCATGCAGGCGGCGATCTATCTGGTGCATGCCAGCGTGCACCTCAATCGCCCGCAGGAAGTGATCGCCAAGGCCTTTGGCGAGAATTTCGCCACCCTGGCCGTGGAAACCAACAAGCTCATGCGCGTGCAGGAGCAGGCGCGCGGCGCCGAGCTGGGCGGCCAGTACCTGGACGATGAGGCCACGCAGACCGAGAACGTGCGCAAGATGCTGCTGGGTTTCTCGCGCGACCTGCGCGTGGTGCTGCTGCGGCTGGCGTCGCGCCTGCAGACGCTGCGCTACTACGCAGCCAGCAAGCGCCCGGTCTCGCCCGGCATTGCGCGCGAGGCGCTGACGGTGTTTGCGCCGCTGGCCAACCGGCTGGGCATCTGGCAGATCAAGTGGGAGCTGGAGGATCTGTCCCTGCGCTTCCTGGAGCCCGAGACCTACCGCGAAGTGGCCCGCCTGCTCGATGAAAAGCGCGTGGAGCGTGAAGCCTATATGGAGCAGATGCGCGCACGGCTGGAGGCCGACCTGCGCGCGCACAGCATCAGCGCCACCGTGCAAGGCAGGCCCAAGCACATCTACAGCATCGTCAAGAAGATGCGAGGCAAGTCGCTGAACTTCGACCAGGTCTTCGACATCCGCGCCATGCGTGTCGTCGTGCCCACGATCAAGGACTGCTACGCCACCCTGTCCTGGGTGCATGAGCAGTTCACGCCCATCGAGGCGGAATTCGACGACTACATCGCCAAGCCCAAGCCCAACGGCTACCAGTCGCTGCACACCGTGGTGCGCGACGAGACGGGCCGCGCCATCGAGATCCAGATCCGAACCCAGGCCATGCACGACCATGCCGAGCACGGCGTGGCCGCCCACTGGGCCTACAAGGAGGCGGGCACCAAGGGATACGCGGGCGTCACGGCCAGCAGCGAGTACGACGCCAAGATTGCCGTGCTGCGCCAGCTGCTGGCCTGGGGCAGCGACCTGGCGGGCGCCCACCATCGCGGCCTGTTCGAGGACCGCATCTACGTGCTCACCCCCGACGCGGCCGTCATCGAGCTGCCGCAGGGCGCGACGCCCGTGGACTTTGCCTACTCGGTGCACACCAGCCTGGGCCACCGCTGCCGCGGCGCGCGCGTGGACGGCGCCATGGTGCCGCTGAACACGCCGCTGCAAAACGGCCAGACCGTGGAGATCACCACGGTCAAGGAGGGGCGCCCCTCGCGCGACTGGCTCAACGCTGACCTCGGCTACCTGACCAGCAACCGGGCCAAGGCCAAGGTGCGTGCCTGGTTCAATGCCCAGGCCACGCACGAGACCGTGGCGCGCGGCCGCGAGGCGGTCGAGAAACTGCTGCAGCGCGAGGGCAAGACGGCCGTCAAGCTGGAGGAGCTGGCCGTTCAGCTCGGCTTCAAATCGGCCGATGCCTTGTTCGAAGTCGTCGGCAAGGATGAATACTCGCTGCGCAACATCGAGACCGTGCTGCGACCGGCCGAGGCGGAGGAGGAAGTCGAGGAATTCTCCCCGGTGCGCAAGGCACGCGGCACGGACTCGCCCAAGGGCGGCGTGCTGGTCGTTGGCGTGGACTCGCTGATGACGCAGCTGGCCAAGTGCTGCAAGCCTGCGCCGCCGGACGACATCCGGGGCTTTGTCACGCGCGGCAAGGGCGTGAGCGTGCACCGCTGCGACTGCTCCAACTTCCGTGAAATGGCAGCGCGCAATTCCGAGCGCGTGATCGACGTGGCCTGGGGCCAGCCCAAGGCGGCGGCCGTGGCCTCGGCCGTCTACCCGGTCGATGTGTCCGTGGAAGCGGCCGACCGGCAGGGCCTGCTGCGCGATATCTCCGAAGTCTTTGCGCGGGAGAAGACCAATGTCATCGGCGTGCAGACCCAATCCGTCAAGGGAACGGCCTGGATGACCTTCACCGTGGAAGTGGCCGATTCCGGTCGCCTCAACAAGGTGCTGGGCATTGTGGCCGCCGTGGCGGGCGTGCGTTCGGCACGGCGGCGCTGAGCCTGTTCGGGTATTTTTGCCGGAGCCCTGGAAAACCCGTGCTAGAATCGCTTTCTCGAACAAAC
>NZ_JTKZ01000068.1:108862-117813 GCF_000799035.1 Delftia sp. ZNC0008 | reverse complement strand
CAGCTGGTTAGAGCACCACCTTGACATGGTGGGGGTCGTTGGTTCGAGTCCAATCGCGCCTACCAATTTTCCATTGCCAGATGGAATGCAAAAAGCCTTCTGATCACTCAGAAGGCTTTTTTGTTTGGTTTTTCTGTTTGTGCGCCCGCCCACGATGGGGAGACTTGCCGGTCAAGGAGGCGGGCAGGGCCCGCGCTCCTCTGTCAGGAGGTCAGGTGCCGACTCCGGCCTGTGCCTGCAGGTAGTCGTTTTGCAGCAGGTACATGCGGATGGCGTTGCGGTACTGGCCGTTGGCGAAGAACTCGTCGATCAGCACGCCTTCCTGCACAAAGCCTATGCGCGCGTAGATGTGGATGGCCTTCTCGTTCTCCTGGTCCACATGGAGAAAGATCTTGTGCAGGTTGAGCGTCTTGAAGCCATAGTCCAGCGCCAGCCGCGTTGCCTGGGCTGCGATGCCCTGGCCCTGCTGCTCGGGGGCGATGATGATCTGGAACTCGGCGCGCCGGTGGATCAGGTCGATCTCCACCAGCTCGACGAGACCGGCGCGATCGCCCTGGTGCTCGACGATGAAGCGGCGCTCGGTCTGGTCGTGCACGTGCGCGTCGTAGAGCGCGGAAAGCTCGTCGAAGGTCTCGTAAGGCTCCTCGAACCAGTAGCGCATGATGGCGGCATTGTTGTTGAGCAGATGCACGGAGCGCAGATCTTCGCGCTCCAGGGGTCTCAGGCGGATGCTGTGATTCATGCGCTCATTGTGCGAGAGCCGCGGTATCCGGCTGCAGGCCACGGATTACCAGCCGGTAGATCAGGTCGGCCGCCGTGTCGTAGTCGTCGGCGGTCAGTTCCGGCCGGCCCAGCAGCAGCGCGAACTGGGCCTGCTGATCGGCATAGGCCTGGGTCACGGACCAGAGGATGAACATCAGGTGGGTGAAATCCACGCGGGCAATCTTGCCCTGCGCCACCCAGCGCTCGAAGGCCTGCACGTCGGCTGCCAGCGCCGGGCCTACCTGGCTCGATATGGCCTGCCCGAAGCGGGGCGCGCCGGCCATCACCTCGCGCGTGAAGACACGGGAGCCATGGGGCCGCTCGCGCGAGGACTGCAGCTTGGCCCGGATGTAGATGCGCAGGGCCTCCGCCGGGTCGTCGCCGCGCAGCAGGTCGGACATGCCGGCGAGCCACTGCGTCAGCACGTCGCCCAGCACGCGCAGATACAGCTCCTCCTTGCTGGCGAAGTAGTACAGCAGGTTGTGGCGGCTGAGGCCGGCGTCGTGCGCGATCAGTTCCAGCGATGCGCCTTCGAAGCCGTATTGCGCAAAGTGCAGTTCGGCCGTCTGCAGGATGTTCAGCTCCTTGCGCAGCCGTGCAGCGGTGGGCTTGCGCGTGGCCGATCGGGCCTGGGGGGAGGGCGCATTGTCAGAAAGGGTTGCCATTGCGCAGATGGTAAGTGGAGATAAGTGGCGCCATTTTGGTGCGATTGTCTGGCATCTTTCTTGCTGACGACTTTCTGGGTGATTTTACTGATTGGTAAATTTTTTCACCCGCGTAAATTCCGTTCCACCCCCAGTGCGCCCGACAAGAGGCGTCACTTGCACATGCGAGGACCACGATGAAACCTCCGAAGACTGTGTTGCTGGATCCGGGGCCTTGCAGGAGTTCCTCCTGCGGGCCGCCTTGCGTTGTCCGAGATGGCCCGGCATGGCCCTGCATGCCGTGTCCCCCTTCACGCCCTCAATCCTGACTCTGGAGGATGCACCATGGATAGCCCCTCGCACCGCGCCTGCGGCATTGCCGCCGGCCGCCTGAACCTGGCCGACTACGCGGCCAATTTCTCCGACGCCCACCCCCCGCTGAACCGCGCCCAGGCCTTGATCGAGGCCGAGCGCTGCTACTACTGCTATGACGCGCCGTGCACCACGGCCTGCCCCACCAGCATCGATGTGCCGGCCTTCATCGCCCGCATCGCCCAGGACAACGTCCGTGGCGCGGCGCGCGAGATCCTCACTGCCAACCCGCTGGGCGGCATGTGCTCCCGCGTCTGTCCCACGGAGCAGTTGTGCGAGCAGGCCTGCGTGCGCAACACCCAGGAAGACAAGCCGGTCGAAATTGGTGCACTGCAACGCTATGCGACCGATGCCTTCATGGCATCCGGTGGTGCACCGCTGTTCCAGCGTGCCGCCGCCACGGGCAGGAAGGCGGCCGTGGTCGGAGCTGGCCCTGCCGGCCTGACCTGCGCGCACCAATTGGCGCTGCAGGGCCATGAGGTGGTGCTGTTCGATGCCCGGCCCAAGCTGGGCGGGCTCAATGAATACGGCCTGGCCAGCTACAAGACCCCCGGTGATTTTGCGCAAAAGGAAATCGACTGGCTGCTGTCCGTGGGCGGGATCACGCCGCGCAACAACCAGCGGCTGGGGCGAGATTTCACGCTGGATTCGCTGCTGGCAGAGCATGACGCCGTATTCCTCGGCCTGGGCCTGGCGGGCGTCAATGCGCTGGGCGTGGCCGAGCCGCAGGCCGAAGGCTTGCGCAATGCGGTGGACTTCATTGCCGACATCCGCCAGGCGGCCGACAAATCCACGGTGCCGGTGGGCCGGCGCGTGGTGGTGATCGGCGGCGGCATGACGGCGGTGGATGCGTCCGTGCAGGCCCGGCTGCTGGGGGCCGACGAGGTCACCATGTTCTACCGCCGGGGCAAGGATGCGCTGTCTGCCTCCTGGGTGGAGCAGGAATGGGCGCAGACCCATGGCGTCAACCTGCGGCTGTGGGCCGCGCCCCAGGAGATCCTGGTGCAGGACGGCAAGGTCTGCGGCGTGCGCATGGCCTGCACCCGCATGGAGGGCGACAGGCTGCAGGTGACGCAGGAGGTGTTCGACGTGCCGGCCGACATGGTGCTCAAGGCCATTGGCCAGACCTATGTCGCCACGCCGGCGGGCGCGGCCATTGCCTTGCGTGACGGCCGCATCGACACCGACGACGAAGGCCGCACCAGCGTGCCGCGCGTGTGGGCCGGCGGCGACTGCCGCGCCGGTGGCCAGGACCTGACCGTGCAGGCGGTGGAGCACGGCAAGGTCGCCGCGCGGGCCATGCACCAGGCGCTGACCAGCGCCGTGGCGGCCGGGGTTTGAGCGGCTGTGCCCGCGCTTTTCAAGGAGCATTGACATGGCAGACATCAGCAGCCGCTTTCTGGGCATTTCCAGCCCCAATCCGTTCTGGCTGGCCTCGGCACCGCCCACGGACAAGGAGATCAACGTCACCCGCGCATTCGAGGCCGGCTGGGGCGGCGTGGTGTGGAAGACGCTGGGCGAGGACCCGCATGTGGTCAACGTGAACGGGCCGCGCTACTCCACCCTCATGGCGCAGGACCGGCGCGTGATGGGCCTGAACAACATCGAGCTGATCACCGACCGGCCGCTGCGCACCAACCTGGAGGAGATGACCCGCGTGAAGAAGGCCTGGCCTGACCGCGCGCTGATCGCCTCGCTGATGGTGCCCTGCGTGGAGGAAAGCTGGAAGCGCATCCTGCCCATGGTGGAGGACACCGGCGCCGACGGGCTGGAGCTGAACTTCGGCTGCCCGCACGGCATGAGCGAGCGCGGCATGGGTGCGGCCGTGGGCCAGGTGCCCGAGTACATCCAGATGGTCACGCAGTGGTGCAAGCAGTACAGCCGGCTGCCGGTGATCGTGAAGCTCACGCCCAACATCACCGACGTGCGCTTTCCCGCGCGGGCGGCCAAGGCCGGCGGGGCGGATGCGGTGTCCCTGATCAACACCATCAACTCGCTGATGGGCGTGAACCTGGACACTCTGGTCATGCACCCCAGCACCGACGGCCAGGGCTCGCACGGCGGCTACTGCGGCCCGGCCGTGAAGCCCATCGCCCAGAACATGGTGGCCGAGATCGCGCGCGATCCGCAGACGGCGGGCCTGCCCATCTCGGGGATCGGCGGCATCACCACCTGGAAGGACGCGGCCGAATACATCGCGCTGGGATGCGGCAATGTCCAGGTATGCACGGCGGCCATGGTCTACGGCTTTCGCATCGTGCAGGACATGTGCGACGGGCTGTCCAACTACATGGACGCGCACGGCTTTGCGCGCATCGAGGACTTCCAGGGCCGAGCCGTGCCCACGGTCAGGGACTGGAAGGACCTCAACCTCAACCACATCGACAAGGCCGTCATCAACCAGGACAGCTGCATCCAGTGCGGGCGCTGCCACGTGGCCTGCGAGGACACCTCCCACCAGGCCATCACCTTCAGCAAGGAGGGCGGTGTGCGCCGCTTCGAGGTGGATGACACCGAATGCGTGGGCTGCAACCTGTGCGTGTCCATCTGCCCCGTGCCCGAGTGCATCACCATGCGCAGCCTGCAGCCGGGCGAGGTGGACCCCCGCACCGGCCAGACGGTCACCGGGGAGTATGCGAACTGGACCACGCACCCGAACAACCCCATGCGCCAGGCCGTGACGGCGCAGGGCTAGAGGGGGCATTGCGGCAGGTCGGCGCACGGCCCGCATCCGGGCCGACCTGGCACGAAATGCGCTTGATGGAAAAAGTCAGACCCTGGATCAGCAATGGATTGGTGATTTCTCTCTTCGAGAAGGAGCTTCGCAATGTCGCATGCCCCGCATTCCGGTGAGTCCGCAGGCAGCCTGTGGAACCACGACCTCGCACCCACGCTGCCTAGCCAGCGCACCTGGACCTGGTACCACTTCGCCGCCCTGTGGATAGGCATGGTGATGTGCATCCCGGCATACACGCTGGCCGCCAGCATGATCACGAACGGCATGTCGTGGTCGCAGGCGGTGATGACGGTGTTCCTGGGCAATCTCATCGTGCTGATTCCCATGCTGCTCATCGGCCATGCCGGGGCCAGGTACGGCATTCCTTTCGCTGTGCTGGCCCGTGCCTCGTTCGGCACCCACGGCGCCAAGCTGCCGGCCATGCTGCGGGCCCTGGTGGCCTGTGGCTGGTACGGCATCCAGACCTGGTTCGGCGGCATGATGATCTACACCCTGCTGGGCGTGCTGCTGGGCCATCCGCTGGAAGGCGAGAAGATCGCTGGCCTGGGCATCAATGTGGGGCAGCTGGTGTGCTTTCTGGTGTTCTGGGCGATCCAGTTCTACTTCGTGGTGCATGGCATCGAGTCCATCCGCAAGCTGGAGACCTGGACAGCGCCACTCAAGATCCTGATCTGCTTCGTGCTGCTGGGATGGGTCTACCAGAAGGCCGGCGGCTTCGGCCCCATCATGGAGCAGCCTTCGCAGTACGCGCCGGGCGGCCCCAAGGCGGGCCAGTTCATGTCGGTGTTCTGGCCGTCGCTGACGGCAATGGTGGGCTTCTGGGCCACGCTGGCGCTGAACATTCCGGACTTCACGCGTTTTGCCAAGTCGCAGAAGGACCAGGTGGTGGGCCAGGCCATCGGCCTGCCCGTGCCCATGGGGCTGCTGGCCATGCTGGCGGTGGTGGTGACATCGGGCACCGTGGTGATCTACGGCAAGGCCCTGTGGGACCCCGTGGATGTCGCCAGCCGCATGACGGGCGCGGCCGTGCTGATCGCGCTCATCGTGCTGCTGATCGACACCGTGAGCGTGAACCTGGCGGCCAACCTGGTCGGGCCGGCCTATGACTTCTCCGCCCTGGCGCCCAGGAAGATCAGCTACCGCGTGGGCGGCTACATGACGGTGGCCATTGCCATCGTGATGATGCCCTGGAAGATCCTGGAATCGACCGAGGGCTACATCTTCACCTGGCTGATCGGCTACTCGGCCCTGCTGGGGCCGATCGCGGGCATTCTGATGGTGGACTACTTCCTGGTGCGCAAAAAGCAGCTGGTGGTGGAAGACCTGTACAGGGAAGAGGGCGTCTACCGCTACTCCAACGGCTGGAACTGGGTGGCCGTGGCCGCCTTCGCCCTGGGCGTGGCGCCCAACCTGCCCGGCTTCCTGCACGCAGCGTTCCCCGCTGCATTTCCGTACGTGGGTGATTTCTTCAAGCATGCCTATGACTACGCATGGTTCATCGGCCTGTTCATTGCCGGCGTGGTCTACCGCATCGGCATGGCGGGCCAGGTGACCAAGGGCGCACCCGCGCTGAGCAAGGCATAGGCCGGACCAACCAACAGGAGGCATGACGCTATGGGTCAATCACAGGGTTCGGTATGGGTGCGTGGCGGCACGGTGGTGAATGCAGACCGGCAGGAGAAGGCCGACGTGCTGTGCGTGGATGGGACGATCGCGGCCGTGGGGCCGGATGTGGCGGCCCTGGTGCCGGCCGGGGCGCAGGTGATCGATGCCTCGGGGCAGTTCGTCATGCCCGGCGGCATCGATCCGCACACCCACATGCAACTGCCCTTCATGGGCACGGTCACGGCCGATGACTTCTACACCGGCACGGCGGCGGCGCTGGCCGGCGGCACCACCAGCATCATCGACTTCGTCATTCCCGATCCGCAGGAGCCGCTGCTGGACGCCTACCGCAAATGGCGCGGCTGGGCCGAGAAGGCTGCGGCCGACTACTCCTTCCATGTGGCCGTCACCTGGTGGAGCGACAGCGTCCATGCCGACATGGGCACGCTGGTGCGCGAGGAGGGCATCAACAGCTTCAAGCACTTCATGGCCTACAAGAACGCCATCATGTGCGACGACGAAACCCTGGTGAACAGCTTCAAGCGCGCGCTGGAGCTGGGGGCCATGCCCACGGTGCATGCCGAAAACGGCGAGCTGGTCTACCTGCTGCAGCAGGAAGTGGCCAAGATGGGCATCACCGGGCCCGAGGGCCATCCGCTGGCCCGTCCGCCCATGGTGGAGGCCGAGGCGGCCAACCGCGCCATCGCCATCGCCGGCGTGCTGGGCGTGCCCATCTACGTGGTGCATGTCAGCTGCACCGAGGCGGCGCAGGCCATTGCCGCGGCCCGTGCACGCGGCCAGCGCGTGTATGGCGAAGTGCTGGCCGGCCATCTGGTGATCGACGAAAGCGTGTACCGCGACCCCGACTTCGCCAAGGCGGCCGCCCACGTGATGAGCCCGCCCTTCCGGGCCAAGGGCCATCAGGAGGCCTTGTGGCAGGGCCTGCAGTCGGGCCAGCTGCACACCACGGCCACCGACCATTGCACCTTCTGCGCCGCGCAGAAAGCCATGGGCCGGGACAACTTCGCCAAGATCCCCAACGGCACCGGCGGCGTGGAGGAGCGTCTGGCCGTGATCTGGGATGCGGGCGTGAACACCGGCCGGCTGACGCCCAGCGAATTCGTGGCCATCACCTCCGCCAACACGGCCAAGCTTTTCAACATCTATCCGCGCAAGGGCCTGGTCGGCGTGGGCGCCGATGCCGATCTGGTCGTCTGGGATCCTGCTGCCACGCACACCCTGTCGGTCAGGACCCAGCGCTCCAAGGGCGACTACAACATCTTCGAGGGGCGCACCGTGCAAGGCATGCCCAGCCACACCATCAGCCAGGGCGTGGTGGCCTATGCGCAGGGCGATCTGCATGCCGAGAAAGGCAAGGGGCGCTATATCAAGCGCCCTGCCTTCGGCCCCAACTTCGACGCGGTGCAGCGCCGCGCCGCCACGCTGCAGCCCACGGCCGTGGCGCGCTGAAGCCCGCATGACAAGGAGACCGCAATGGATACAGATACCCAAGTGAAGCAGGACATCGCGCAGCTGCGCGTCAACGGAAGCCGGCTGTGGGATTCACTCATGGAGCTGGCGCAGATCGGCGCCACGCCCAAGGGCGGCGTCTGCCGCCTGACGCTGACCGACCTGGACCGCCAGGGCCGTGATCTGGTGACCCGCTGGGCGCGCGAGGCGGGCATGACGGTGACCATCGACAAGATCGGCAACGGCTTCATGCGCCGGCCCGGGCGCGACAACAGCCTGCCGCCCATCATGACGGGCAGCCACATCGACACCCAGCCCACGGGCGGCAAGTTCGACGGCAACTACGGCGTGCTGGCGGGGCTGGAGGTGGTGCGCACGCTCAACGACCACGGCATCGAGACCGAAGCGCCCATCGAGGTGGCCTTCTGGACGAACGAGGAAGGCTCGCGCTTCGTGCCGGTGATGATGGGCTCGGGCGTGTTCGCCAAGGCCTTCACGCTGGAGCATGCCTATGCGGCCACCGACTCCGAAGGCAAGACCGTCAAGGGCGAGCTCGAGCGCATCGGCTATGTGGGCAGCCAGGAACCGGGAGACCACCCGATCGGCGCCTACTTCGAATCCCATATCGAGCAGGGCCCGGTGCTGGAGGACAACGCCAGGACCATTGGCGTGGTCACCGGCGTGCTGGGCATCCGCTGGTACGACTGCGTGGTCACGGGCATGGAGGCCCATGCCGGCCCCACGCCCATGGCATTGCGCAAGGATGCGCTGCAGGCCGCCGCGCAGCTCATGCAGGAAGTGGTGGCCTGCGCCCACCGCCATCCGCCCCACGGGCGCGGCACGGTGGGCATGGTGCAGGTCCATCCCAACAGCCGCAACGTGATTCCGGGGCAGGTCAAATTCAGCATCGACCTGCGCAACGCCACCGATGCCGACTGCGAAGCCATGGACGCCGACATCCGCGCCGTGGCCGACCGCATCAGCCGGGAGACGGGCCTGCCCATAGCGATCAACCTGGTGTCCAGCTACCCCGCCCAACCCTTCCATGCCGACTGCGTGGATGCGGTGGCGCGCGCCGCCAAGGCCCTGGGCTACTCGCACATGCCCGTCGTCTCGGGCGCCGGGCATGATGCGGTCTACATGGCGCGGCTGGCACCGGCCGGCATGGTGTTCATTCCCTGCAAGGACGGTATCAGCCACAACGAGATCGAGGACGCCACGCCGGCCGACATCACCGCAGGCTGCAATGTGCTGATGCACGCCATGCTGGAACGCGCCAGGGTGGCGGGTTGATCCAAAAAACTGCGCAACTTGCCCGGAAGCCCTGTTTTGCACTGCTATACTTGCAGCTTCAACAAACG
>NZ_JTKZ01000068.1:0-108852 GCF_000799035.1 Delftia sp. ZNC0008 | reverse complement strand
CAGCTGGTTAGAGCACCACCTTGACATGGTGGGGGTCGTTGGTTCGAGTCCAATCGCGCCTACCAAACACAGCAGTCTCACCAGGGGCTGCAAAAAAGAAATCCCGCTTCAAGCGGGATTTTTTTTGCCCCAACGGTTGCATGGCGGCCATTTGCCGTGTCGCATGCGTTGATCCCCATCAGGGTTACTGCTGCGCCGGGTGCTGCAGGTGCTGCCTAGAATCTGTTGCAGTGCAATAGCCGATTGCCCGCACGAGCCGGTGCAAGCAGGCGCAAACAGGTACAGCAGGTACAAGAGGAGAAGCATTGCAATGCAAGAGACGACAACAGCCGCCGCCCCCAGCGCCCAGCGCGTGATCAAGAAATACCCCAACCGCCGTCTCTACGACACCAACACGTCCTCCTACATCACGCTGACGGAAGTCAAGCAGCTCGTGATGGGCAACGAGCCCGTGGTGGTCAAGGACGCCAAGACGGGCGAAGACCTCACGCGCAGCATCCTGCTGCAGATCATTCTGGAAGAAGAGGCGGGCGGCGCCCCCATGTTCTCCGAGACCGTGCTGGCCAACATCATCCGTTTCTACGGCCACGCCATGCAGGGCTACATGGGCTCCTACCTGGAAAAGAACGTGCAGATGTTCACCGACTTCCAGAACAAGCTGGCCGAGCAGGCCCAGGGCACCTCGCCCGAGGCCTGGAGCCAGTTCATGCGCATGCAGCCGCCCGCCATGCAGAACATGATGAGCAGCTACATGGAGCAGTCGCAGAACATGTTCGCCCAGATGCAGGAGCAGATGCAAAAGCAGACCGAGCAGATGCTGGGCGCGCTCGGGATCAAGCGCAATAGCTGAGCTTGCAGGGATAAGTTCGGGGGCGGTTTACCAAGTTCGCGCAGAACTGGGACAATATCGCCCCTATGACCCCCACGAGCGACGCAACAACCATGACAACCCCTGCCGGCGCGGCCGCTCCGCGCGTGGGCTTCGTCTCCCTCGGGTGCCCCAAGGCACTCACGGACTCCGAACTCATCCTTACCCAGCTCAGCGCCGAGGGCTACCAGACCTCCAAGACCTTCGAGGGCGCTGACCTGGTGATCGTCAACACCTGCGGCTTCATCGATGACGCCGTGCGCGAGAGCCTGGACACCATTGGCGAGGCGCTGGCCGAGAACGGCAAGGTCATCGTCACGGGCTGCCTGGGCGCCAAGGCGGGCAAGGACGGCGGCAACCTGATCCAGGAAGTGCACCCCAGCGTGCTGGCCGTGACCGGTCCGCATGCCACGCAGGAGGTGATGAATGCCGTCCACACCCATCTGCCCAAGCCGCACGATCCCTTCATCGACCTGGTGCCGGGCGCCTTTGGCGAGGCGGGCATCAAGCTCACGCCCAGGCACTACGCCTACCTGAAGATTTCCGAGGGCTGTAACCACCGCTGCACCTTCTGCATCATCCCTTCCATGCGCGGCGATCTGGTTTCGCGTCCGGTGGGCGATGTGCTCAAGGAGGCGCGCGCGCTGTTCGAGGGCGGCGTCAAGGAGCTGCTGGTGATCAGCCAGGACACCTCGGCCTATGGCGTGGACGTGAAGTACCGCACGGGCTTCTGGGACGGCAAGCCGGTGAAGACACGCATGCTCGAACTGGTGCAGACGCTGGCCGAGATCGCCGAGCCCTATGGCGCCTGGGTGCGCCTGCACTATGTCTACCCGTACCCCAGCGTGGACGAGATCATTCCGTTCATGGCCACGGGCCGCGTGCTTCCCTATCTGGACGTGCCCTTCCAGCACAGCCATCCTGATGTCTTGAAGCGCATGAAGCGCCCCGCCAACGGTGAAAAGAACCTGGAGCGCCTGCAGCGCTGGCGCGAGATCTGCCCGGATCTGGTGATCCGCTCCACCTTCATCGCCGGCTTCCCCGGCGAGACGGAGCAGGAGTTCGAGCACCTGCTGCAGTTCCTGCGCGAGGCGCAGATCGACCGCGCGGGCTGCTTTGCCTACAGCCCGGTCGAAGGCGCTGCCGCCAACGAGATTCCCGGCATGCTGCCCCTGGAAGTGCGCGAGGAGCGCCGCGCGCGTTTCATGGCCGTGGCCGAGGAGGTTTCCACGGCACGCCTGCAAAAGCGCGTCGGCCAGACCATGCAGGTGCTGGTGGACAAGTCCGTGGGCCTGGGCAAGAAGGGTGGCGTGGGCCGCAGCTATGCCGATGCCCCCGAGATCGACGGCCTGGTGCACCTGCTGCCGCCCGAGAAGGCCAGCAAGACCTACAAGGTGGGTGACTTCGTCAAGGCGCGCATCGTGGGCACGCAGGGCCACGACCTGGTGGGCCAGCCCGTGTAAGGCCTGCATTCGCATCCCTGAAAAGCGGGCAAGGTTTTCCTTGCCCGCTTTTTTTTCCTTGATGGTCCAAGGCCTGATTTTGATCAAGGCGTTCAGGTCGCTTCGCTGAAATGCTGTACCTACTTTGACGCAAAGAAAGGATGGCGCGAATGAACAGGACCATGAAGGCCGCCGTGGTGCGGGAGTTTGGCAAGCCGCTCACCATCGAGGAAGTCCCGGTGCCCAGGCCCGATCCCGGCCATGTGCTGGTGAAGATCGAGGCCTGCGGCGTCTGCCATACCGATTTGCACGCGGCGCAGGGCGACTGGCCCGTCAAGCCCAATCCGCCTTTCATCCCAGGCCACGAAGGCGTGGGCTACGTGGCCGCCGTGGGCGCGGGCGTCACTCACGTGAAGGAGGGCGACCGCGTGGGCATTCCGTGGCTGTACACGGCCTGCGGCCATTGCGAGCATTGCCTGGGCGGCTGGGAGACGCTGTGCGAGCAGCAAAAGAACACCGGCTACTCCGTCAACGGCGGCTTTGCGCAGTACGCGCTGGCCGATGCCAATTTCGTGGGCCTGCTGCCCGGCAGCGTGGACCTGATCGAGATCGCGCCCGTGCTGTGCGCGGGCGTCACGGTCTACAAGGGCCTGAAGGTCACGGACACCAGGCCCGGCAACTGGGTGGTGATCTCGGGCATTGGCGGCCTGGGCCACATGGCCGTGCAATATGCCAAGGCCATGGGCCTGAACGTGGCGGCGGTGGATGTGGATGACGACAAGCTGGCGCTGGCCCGGCGCCTGGGCGCACAGGTCACGGTCAATGCCATGACCACGGACCCTGCGGCCTATCTGAAAAAAGAGATCGGCGGCGCGCACGGCGCCTTGGTGACGGCGGTCTCGCCCAAGGCCTTCGAGCAGGCGCTGGGCATGGTGCGGCGCGGCGGCACGGTATCGCTCAACGGCCTGCCGCCCGGCAGCTTCCCGCTGCCCATCTTCAACATGGTGCTCAGCGGCGTGACGGTGCGCGGCTCCATCGTGGGCACGCGGCTGGACCTGCAGGAGTCGCTGGATTTCGCGGCCATGGGCAAGGTCAAGGCCACCGTGTCCACCGACCGGCTGGAGAACATCAACGACATCTTCGCGCGCATGCATGAAGGCAAGATCGAAGGGCGCGTGGTGCTGGACCTGAACGCCTGACGCTTTGCCCACCCCCAAAAAAACAGGCTTCCCTCGGGAAGCCTGTTTTGCATGGCGCACGCCTTACACCATGCGGCGGATCGGGCGCTTCTTCCACACCAGCTTGTAGTAGGCGGTCTGCAGGCACAGCGTCAGGGTGTAGGACAGCGGAAAGGCCATCCAGATTCCCATCAGCCCGAAGCTGCGGCTCAGCCACCATGCCATGGGCAGCTCCAGCACGGCGAGCACCGTGATGGTGATGGCCGTGGGAATGACCACATCGCCGCTGGCACGCATGATGGACGACAGGGCAATGAAGCAGCCCAGCAGCAGGCCGCTCCACAGCACGATGTACAGCAGCTCGATGGCCAGCACCAGCACCTGCTCGTCGGTGATGAACATGCCCAGCAGCGGCCGCGCGAACAGGCTGCCGATCAGGGCCAGGGCGGCACCCAGCACCAGGTTCATGCGTATGGCCGTGGCCGTGATGGCGCCCAGGCGCTCGCTGCGGCCAGCGCCGATGGCCTGGGCGCCGAGGATGGAGGCCGTGATGGCCACCGAAATGACCGGGAACTGCGCAAACGAGTTGATCTGGTTGACCGCACCATAGGCTGCCGTGGCGCTGGAGCCGAAGCCGTTGACCAGCGACACGACGACCAGCCCGGCCATGGACGAGGCGATCATCTGCACGCCCGTGGGAATGCCCACGCGCAGGATGCTCTTGAGCAGGGTCCGGTCAATGCGCATGGCCTTCCACAGCGCGGCATTGGGCGCCAGCGGGCTGGCTATGCGGCGCAGCCGCCAGCCCAGCCAGGCCAGCGCCAGGGTGAAGCCCAGGATCATGGACACGCCCGCGCTGGCCACGCCCAGGCGCGGCAGGCCGCCCCAGCCCGCGATCAGCGCCGGCGTGCAGACCAGGCCCGTGCCGGTGGAGATCAGCAGGGCCAGCATGGGCGAGACCGTGTCGCCCACGCCGCGCAGCAGCGAGGTGGCCAGCAGGAACACGAACAGCCCCGGCATGCCCAGCAGCACGATGCGCGAATACAGCGTGGCCTGCTCCATGATGTCGGGCGGCGTGCCCAGCAGACGCATCAGCGGCTCGGTGAACAGTCCGCCGAACAGGGCCACGACGGCGCCGAACAGCAGCCCTATGCACATGGCCGTGCCTGCGATGGCGCGCAGCTTGTCGTGCATGCGCGCACCGTAGGCCTGGCCTATCAGCACCGAGGAGCCTGCGCCCAGGCCGATCACGAAGGCGATGAAGAGAAACATCACCGGAAAAAAGGCCGCGACGGCCGCCAGGGCCTGCACGCCCAGCATCTGGCCGATGAAGACGCTGTTGATGGTGCCCGACAGCGACTGCAGGATATTGGCCAGGACCATGGGGCCCAGGAACACCAGGAAGGTGCGCCACAGCGGCTGGGTGCCGTGGGCGATGGGCGGCCCGGCGGGGCTGGATGCGGCAGGCGCAGCAGCCTGGGGCAGAGGTTCGTTAGGTTTCGTCATGTTGTGTCTGTTAATGCGACGAGAAAATGCAATGGAAGGCGGGGGCTTCAGTCCTGCGCTGGCGATGGCGGCGAGGACCAGGCAGCGCTGCTCAGTTGCTGCAGATAGCTTCGCACATCCTCGGGCCAGGTGGCGGTGTGCCTTGCAAAGGCGTCGGCCTGGTGCGCAAAGAGGGCGCGGCTGGCGTCCTCGAAATGGGGCAGGTCGCCCGCCATCTCGCTCATGAATCGGTAGGCGGCCTCGGTGGCGGCGCGCACGGCATCCTGTGCGGCATGCTTGCCACGCGCCTCGTCCACCAGTCTGCGCAGTGCGCCGGAGGCGCCGCCGGGCTGGCGGTTCAGCCATTCCCAGTGCCGTGGCAGCAATGTGACTTCGCGTGCCACCACGCCCAGCTTGGGGCGGCCCACGCTGCGCGGTGCGGCGGCTTGTCCGGGTGCGGGCGATGCGGCCAGTTCGCTGCGCCAGTCCAGGTCCAGCCGCATGCCGCTGTGGTCGTCGAAAACCCACAGCGGCGGCGCCGATCCGCTGCCTTGCGGCTGCTGTTCATGGCTTTGCAGGAACTGCAGGACGGCAGGCCTGTCCCCCTGCAGCAGGCGGCCATGGCCCTGGAAGATGGTGTAGCTGGGTGCGGGCTCGGCGCCCGCCATGCAAGAGTCGGTAGTCATGTGCTGGATATTAGCCGGGTAAAATCTGCAAGTCAATTAAACCCGGGTAAATATCTGCATGGATGCCGCGCGCCCAAAGAAAAAGCCCCTGGCAGAGACTGCCAGGGGCTTCGCAGAGGGAACTGCAAGCGTTGTTTAGACGCGCTTGCGGTACTCGCCCGTGCGGGTGTCGATTTCGATCTTGTCGCCCTGGCTCACGAACAGGGGCACGGGCACTTCAAAGCCGGTGGCGATCTTGGCGGGCTTGAGCACCTTGCCCGATGTGTCGCCCTTGACGGCGGGTTCGGTCCAGGTGATTTCGCGTTCCACGGACGTGGGCAGTTCGCAGGAGATGGCCTTGCCGTCGTAGAACACGACTTCGGCCTGCATGCCGTCTTCCAGGTAGTTGATGGCGTCGCCCATGTTGGCGGCTTCCACTTCGTACTGGTTGTATTCGGCATCCATCCAGACGTACATCGGATCGGCGAAGTAGGAGTAGGTGCACTCCTTCTTGTCCAGGATCACGTTGTCGATCTTGTCGTCGGCCTTGAACACGACTTCGGTGCCCATGTTCGACAGCAGGGCCTTGAGCTTCATGCGCACGGTGGCGGCGCCGCGGCCACCGCGAGCGTATTCGGTCTTCAGGACGATCATCGGGTCCTTGCCGTGCATGATCACGTTGCCGGCGCGGATTTCTTGAGCGATTTTCATAGCTTGCTTGGCTGAGGTTGAAGCCGCTCAACAGGGCAGGCAAGCGAAGTCGCTGGGACGGTGCGCCTGCCGCAGTTCCGCGGCGGGTGCAACCCTGGTTGGTCGATGGCGGCCGGCTGGCGGTCGCCCGCAACGGCGCCTCCAGGGAGGCAAAACGTGCATTCTAGCTTTTTTCGGTCACGAAAGCTTGCAGCTGCTCAATCAATGGGGTCTGTTGCAGCAGCCGCGCGCGCGCGGCCAGTGCGCAGTCCTGCCATTGCCGCAGCAGCGCAGGCGTGATTGCGGGCAGGGTGCTTGCCGGTGCCATGCCGTTCCAGGCATGGTGGAAGGCGCGCAGGCTGGCCGGCGCCTGCAGCCAGTCCAGGAAGGCGTCTAGCTTGTCGTGATGGGCGTCGTCGTGCTGGGGATAGATGTGCCAGACCAGC
The DNA here is from genome assembly GCF_000799035.1 of Delftia sp. ZNC0008. NCBI lineage: Bacteria > Pseudomonadati > Pseudomonadota > Betaproteobacteria > Burkholderiales > Comamonadaceae > Delftia > Delftia sp. ZNC0008. Next base: position 102,078 of record NZ_JTKZ01000068.1, on the reverse strand, counting down.
GGCTGGCCGGCCCACAGCGCGCGTACCAGCGAATCCTCGCCGCGCACCAGGTTCAGGTCGCAGGCCCAGAGCATTTCGTCGAACTGCGGCTGGGGGCAGGGCTGCAGCGCATGCCGGGTCACCGCACCTTGGTCTACGGCGGTCACGCCGGCCATGGCCTGCTGCACCGCGGCTGCCGCGCGCCCGGGCGTCACCAGCAGATGCGTGGCCTGTGGTGCGGGCGGCGCAGCATGCAGCTGGCACAGCCAGTGCGGCAGGGCAGGGGGCTCGTAGCAGAACAGCGAGATGGCGCAATCACCGGTGCCTATGCCGTGGCGTGTGCGCCAGGCCTGCCGGCCCTCGGAAGCAAAAGTCGCCTGGCGCGCGGCCAGGTCCGGCTCGCGCAGCAGGCCGCCCGTGGCGGCCGTGAAGCCCGGGTAGAAGAACCAGCGCGTCAACCCCGCAGCCGGCCCCGACATCAGCGGCGAGGGCAGGCGGTGGCAGCGCTCCACATAGTCCTCTGCCGACAGGTACTCCAGGTTGATCCACAGCGGCGCGCGGCGCGCGATGGCCGCCAGAAAGGGCGGCGGAATCTCGCAGCCGAAGGCCTCGATGACCACATCACCCACGGCCTGCGGAATGTCCTGCGCCTGCGTGGGCCAGCCGTGCACGCTGAGTCCGGCCGGGTGCGGCCGGGGCGCCATCCAGGTCAGGGCGCTGGCGTCGTCCATCCACAGCCGCACGCGCTGGCCGCGTGAGGCCAGGTCGGCCGCCGCGCGCCAGCACACGCCGATGTCGCCGAAGTTGTCTATGACCTGGCAGAAGATGTCCCAGGTCCGTGCAGCGGCCTGCTCTGGCAGAGGGGCCGGGGGGATGGGGTTGAAGGCAAGCATCGGAATCAGGGTTCGCACAGGTGTTCGACCAGCAACTGGGCCACGGGCGGCAGGGCCTCCTGCGAGCGTACGCACAACATCAGCTGGCGCTCGGCCCAGGGCTCGTCCAGCGCAATGCAGCGCAGCGGCAGGGCGCCCAGGTACAGGCGGGCACTGCCTTCGGGCAGGATGCCGACGCCCAGGCCCGAGGCCACCATCAGGCACAGCGCGTCATAGCCCGTGACCTTCATGCGCAGCCGGGGCTGCAGGCCCAGGTCGGCCGCGGCGCGCGTGATCTGGTGGTTGAGCGCGCTGCCGGCGTGCATGCCCACCAAGTCATGGTCCAGCACCTGGGCCAGCCGCAGCGAGCGCCGGCGAGCCAGCGCATGGCCCTGGGGGACGATGACGATGAGGCGATCGCGCCGGTACGGGCGCAGGCGGATCTTCTCGCCGTAGCTGCCCTGGTTGAGGATGCCGATGTCGGCCTCGTTGTCGGCCACGGCGCGTGCGATGTCGCTGCTCACGCGCTCCTGCAGGCGCACGTCCACATGCGGATGCTGGTCCAGGAAGCGCTGCAGCTGGGAGGGCAGGAACTGCGTGATGGCCGAGATGTTGGCCATCACGCGCACATGGCCGCGCAGGCCGCTGCCGTACTCGCGCATCTGCTCGCCGATGCCGTCCAGGTCATTGAGCACGCCGCGCGCCATGTTCAGCAGTGCATAGGCGGCGGCCGTGGGTACGCTGCCGCGGTTGCTGCGGGTGAACAGCTCCACCTGCAGCTGGCTCTCCAGCTCGGCCAGCCGCCGGCTGGCGGCCGAGGGGGCGATGTGTTCACGTGCGGCGGCGCGGGCGATGGCGCTTTCCTCCATCACGGCCACGAACAGGCGCAGCGAAATCGGGTCGAGTTTCATGGGGTGGCGATTATCGCCCGGCCCCGCCCGACCGGGTTCTGCCATGCCGGTTTGCGATGGCAGCGTCGCGCTTGAGCGTTTTGCGGCCGGCGCGGACGGCGGCAAGATCGGCGCCGCGGCAATGCCATCGGAGGCCGGCCGCAGGAGACAAAGAGGAAGCGCTAACCCATGACACAACAGACAAGGCAGGCCCCCACACCCGGCGCGCTCAGCGGCGTGCGCGTGGTCGAGATGGGGCAATTGATCGCCGGGCCGTTCTGCGGCAAGACGCTGGGCGAATTCGGCGCCGACGTGGTCAAGATCGAGGCGCCGGGCGCGGGCGATCCGCTGCGCAACTGGCGCCTGATCAAGAACGGCACCTCGGTCTGGTGGCAGGTGCAGTCGCGCAACAAGCGTTCGGTGGCGCTGGACCTGCGCCAGCAGGAGGGCCAGGACATCGCGCGGCGCCTGATCGCCGAGGCCGATGTGCTGGTGGAGAACTTCCGTCCCGGCACGCTGGAGGGCTGGGGCATGTCGCCCGAAGAGCTCCATGCGCTCAACCCCGGGCTGGTCATCCTGCGCATCTCGGGCTACGGCCAGACCGGCCCCTACCGCGACCTGCCGGGCTTTGGCGTGATCGGCGAGGCCATGGGCGGCCTGCGCCACCTGACGGCCGAGCCAGGCCGCGTGCCGGTGCGCGTGGGCGTCTCGATTGGCGACACGCTGGCCGCGCTGCATGGCGTGATCGGCGTGATGATGGCCCTGTACCACCGCAAGGTGAACGGCGGTGCCGGCCAGGTCATCGACGTGGCGCTGCATGAGGCCGTGTTCAACGTCATGGAAAGCCTGCTGCCCGAATACAGCGCCTTCGGCGCCGTGCGCGAGGCCGCAGGCAGCGCGCTGCCGGGCATCGCGCCGTCCAACGCCTATCCCTGCCAGGACGGCTGGGTGCTGGTGGCCGGCAATGGCGACTCCATCTTCAAGCGCCTGATGGCCACCATCGGCCGCCAGGACCTGGCCGACGATCCGCAACTGGCCGACAACGCGGGCCGCGTGGCGCGCATTGCCGAGATCGATGCCGTCATCGGCGGCTGGACGCGCACGCAGAGCGTGCAGGCCGTGATGGACCAGCTGGCCGCCGCACGCGTGCCGGCCGGCAAGGTCTACACCGCCAAGGACATTGCCGAGGACCCGCACTACCGCGCCCGCGACATGATCCTCAGCCAGCACACGCGCGACGGCGACGACATCGAGGTGCCGGGCATCGTGCCCAAGCTCTCGCTCACGCCGGGCACGGTGCGCACCAGCGCCCCCCATGTGGGCGACGACACCGACGCGGTGCTGGCCGAGGCCGGCCTCACGGCCGAACAGATTGCGCTGCTGCGCAGCAAGGGAGTGATCCAATGAACGCCGTCCACACCACGGATGTCTGGCAGGGCGCGGGCCGCCGCGTCTTCTTCAACGAGGTCGGCACGCGCGACGGGCTGCAGATGGAGCAGGCCTTTGTCCCCACCGAGGACAAGATCGCCCTGGTCAATGCGCTGTCGCAGGCCGGCCTGTCCAAGATCGAGGTCACGGCCTTTGTCTCGCCCACCGCCATTCCCGCGCTGCGCGACGGCGAAATCGTCATGCGCGAGATCGAACGCCGCCCCGGCACCGTCTACACCGCCCTGGTGCCCAATGCGCGGGGCGCCGAGCGCGCCATCGAGGCGCGCACGGACGAACTCAACTTGGTCATGTCGGTCAGCGAGACCCACAACCTGTGCAACCTGCGCATGCAGCGCAGCCAGTCGTTCGCGGCGCTGGCCCAGGTCGTGGCCACGGCGCAGCAGGCGGGCGTGCCCGTCAATGTCTCGCTGTCATGCTGCTTTGGCTGCCCCATGGAGGGCGATGTGCCGCAGCAGGAAGTCTTCGGCTGGGTGCAGCGCTTTGCCGATCTGGGCGTGCAGGGCATCACGCTGTGCGACACCACGGGCATGGCCTTCCCGACCCAGGTGCACGCCATGGTGGCCGCCTTCCGGCAGCGCTGGCCCCAGCTGGGCATGACCCTGCATTTCCACAACACGCGCGGCATGGCGCTGGCCAATGTGCTGGCCTCCATCGAGGCGGGCGGCGACCGCTTCGATGCCTCCATCGGCGGCCTGGGCGGCTGCCCCTATGCGCCCGGCGCATCGGGCAATGCCTGCACCGAGGACATCGTCCACGCGCTGCAGCTCATGGGCTACGACACCGGCGTGGACCTGGCGCAGATCGTCGCGGCCGCGCGCAGCCTGCCCGCGCTGATCGGCCATGACACGGCCAGCCAGATCGCCAAGGCCGGCGCGCGGCTGGACCTGCACCAGCCGCCGCCCGAGTTCGCAGCCATCCGCGAACGGGCTTTGGCCAAGGGCTGAACCCGCCGCGCATTCTCATTCACAAGAACCGAGCAAACCAAGGAGACAAAGATGAAGAAGATTCAACGCAGACAGATCGCAGCCGTGGCCATGGCCATCGCAGGACTGGGCCTGGGCGGCACGGCCGCGCTGGCCCAGGGCGGCTACCCCGCCAAGACCATCACCATGATCGTGCCGGCCGCAGCCGGCGGCACCACCGACCTGGCCGCGCGCATGGCGGCCCAGGCGCTGGCGCCGGTGATCGGCCAGTCGGTGGTGGTGGACAACAAGGGCGGCGGCAACGGCTCCATCGCGGCCAGCCTGGTCAAGCGTGCCGAGGCCGATGGCTACACCCTGCTCATGCAGTACTCGGGCTACCACGTGATCTCGCCCCACCTGACCAAGACCCGCACCTGGGAGCAGGGCGACTTCCAGCCCGTGGCCAATGTGCTGTCGGCGCCGCAGATCATCGTGGTGCGGTCCGAGCTGCCCGTGAAGACGCTGGCCGAACTCGTGGCCTATGCCAAGGCCAACCCGGGCAAGCTGAACTACGCCTCTTCCGGCAACGGATCGCTGCAGCACGTGACCGGCGCCATGCTGGAGCAGCAGGCCGGCATCAAGATGGTCCACGTCCCCTACAAGGGCACGGGCCCCGCGCTCCAGGACCTGCTGGGTGGCCAGGTGGACCTGACCTTCGGCACGGCGCCGCCCTTCATGCCCCATGTGCAAAGCGGCAAGCTGCGCGTGCTGGCCGTCACCGGCACGCAGCGCCTGCCCAGCCTGCCTGATGCGCCCACCACGGCCGAGGCCGGCTACGCAGGCGTCAACGCCACCTCCTGGTTTGCCGTGTTCGCGCCCGCCGCCACGCCCAGGCCTGTGATCGACAAGCTCACGGCCGACCTCAAGAAGGTGGTGGAGAACCCGGCCTTCAAGCAAAAGGCGCAGGAGCAGGGCGCCACGGCCGACTACATGAACCCGCAGCAGCTCGGCGCCATGGTCAAGACCGACTGGGCCAACTGGGCCCAGGTGGTCAAGTCCTCGAAGATCGAGGCCGAGTAAGAACCCGCAGGCCCGCTGCGGCGGGCCCGGGCAGCGGCCACAATAGGCGCATGTCCGAACCCCATTCCGATGAACTGCTGGCCCAGGTGGCAGCGCTGCCGGGTCTGCCCGGCGTCTACCGCTATTTCGACGCGGCAGGCACGCTGCTGTACGTGGGCAAGGCCATCAACCTCAAGCGCCGCGTCTCCAGCTACTTCACCAAGAACCATGGCGGCACGCGCATAGGTCACATGGTGGGCAAGATCGCCCGCATGGAGACCACGGTGGTGCGCTCCGAGGCCGAGGCCCTGCTGCTCGAAAACAATCTGATCAAGACGCAGCAACCCAAGTACAACATCCTGTTCAGGGACGACAAGAGCTATCCCTATCTGAAGATCACCGGCGTCGCCGCGCGCGACGGCCGGGATGGCGAGCCGGCCCACCAGCTCTTCGCCCGCATGGCCTACTACCGCGGCGCCGTGGACAAGCGCCACCGCTACTTCGGCCCCTATCCCAATGCCTGGGCCGTCAAGGAAAGCATCCAGCTGCTGCAAAAGGTCTTCAGGCTGCGCACCTGCGAGGACACGGTCTTCGCCAATCGCTCGCGGCCCTGCCTGCTCTATCAGATCAAGCGCTGCTCCGGCCCCTGCGTGGACCTGATCTCGCCCGAAGCCTATGCGCTGGATGTGCGCAATGCCGAGGCCATGCTGCGCGGCGAGACCCAGGAACTGCTGCGCCAGCTGGAGGCCCGCATGATGGAGCACGCCGGGCGCATGGAATACGAGCAGGCCGCCGAGGTGCGCAACCAGATGACGGCACTGTCGCGCGTGCTGCACCAGCAGGTCATAGAAACCGCCGACGACCGCGACGTGGACATCCTCGCCGTGAAGGTGCAGGGCGGCCGCGCCTGCGTGAACCTGGCCATGGTGCGCGGCGGCCGCCACCTGGGCGACCGGCCGTACTTTCCCGCCAACCTGGGCGATGCCGCCTCGGTCTACGCCGGCGAGGAAGAGGCCAGTCTTGCCGAGTCCGCGCGCCCGGTCGAGGAGATCGTGCTCGAGGCCTTCATCGCCCAGCACTACACCGGCGTGGCCGTGCCGCCCGTGCTCATCGTCAGCCACCCGGTGGACAAGAAACTGCTGGCGCTGCTGAGCGAGCAAAGCGGCGTGCGCATCACCGCCGTGCAGCAGCCGCGCGAGCAGCGGCGCATCTGGCTGGAGATGGCGCAAAAGAACGCCGACATCCAGATGGCCCGCCTGCTGGCTGAAGAAGGCTCGCAGCAGGCGCGCACGCGCGCCCTGGTCGAGGCGCTGGACCTGGCCTGCGAGAACCTGGACGAACTCACCATCGAATGCTTCGACATCTCGCACACGGCGGGCGAAGCCACGCAGGCCTCCTGCGTGGTCTTCCATCACCACAAGATGCAAAGCAGCGAATACCGGCGCTTCAACATCGAAGGCATCACGGGCGGCGACGACTATGCCGCCATGCGCCAGGTGCTGACGCGCCGCTACAGCCGCGTGGCCGAGGCGCAAAGAGAGGCGGGCGGTGCCGAGCTCACCGGCAAGCAGCCGCAACTGCCGGACCTGGTGCTGGTCGACGGTGGCAAGGGCCAGGTCAGCATGGCGCGCGAAGTCTTCGAGCAGCTGGGGCTCGATGTCTCGCGCATCGTGGGCGTGGAAAAGGGCGAGGGGCGCAAGGTCGGCCTGGAAGAACTGGTCTTTGCCGACGGGCGCGAGAAGATCTACCTGGGCTACGACTCGGCCGCGCTGATGCTGGTGGCCCAGATCCGCGACGAGGCCCACCGCTTCGCCATCACCGGCATGCGCGCGGCGCGCGCCAAGGTGCGCGTGGGCGGCGGCAAGCTCGAGGAGATTCCGGGCGTGGGCCCCAAGAAGCGCGCGCGCCTGCTGCAGCGCTTCGGCGGCGTGCGCGGCGTGTCGGAAGCCACGGTGGAAGACCTGTGCAGCGTGGACGGCATCTCGGCCGCGCTGGCTGAAGATATCTACCGTGCATTGCATTGAAACGACTGTCCCGCGGGCTGCACCGCAGGCCCGCAAACAGAACCTCAAACACCAAGGTACGTGACACAATGGCGGCCATGTTTCTCACAATCCCCACCTTGATGACCTGTACGCGGATCGTCGCGATTCCGCTGATCGTCGGGGTGTTCTATGCGCCTTTCGACGTGGCGACCCGCAACCTGGTCGCCACGGTCATGTTCATCGTCTTCGCGGCCACCGACTGGCTGGACGGCTACCTGGCGCGCAAGCTCAACCAGACATCGGCCTTCGGCGCCTTCCTCGATCCCGTGGCCGACAAGTTCCTGGTCTGCGCCTCGCTGCTGGTGCTGGTGCATCTGCAGCGCACCGATGTGTTCGTGGCCCTGATCATCATCGGCCGCGAGATCGCCATCTCGGCCCTGCGCGAATGGATGGCCCACCTGGGCGCGGGCAAGAGCGTGGCCGTGCACATGCTGGGCAAGCTCAAGACCACGGCGCAGATGGTGGCCATCCCCTTCCTGCTGTACGACGGCCGGGTGTTCGGCATGATCGACACCGGCGTCTGGGGCCAGGTGCTGATCTGGGTGGCGGCGGTGCTCACCGTCTGGTCCATGGTGTACTACCTGCAAAAAGCCCTGCCCGAGATCCGCGCACGGGTCACGCACTGAGGGCCTTTCCGGCCGTTCCCGGGATCCTGCGCCAGACACGTCAAACTGTCTGGCGTTGCTATATTTTTGGAAGCATTTGAATCAGGCAGGGCAGCGGCTGCGGCGTCGTGGATGCGAAGCGGTGAGGCACATTGCAGCACTGGCAAGGCCTGCGGCGGGCAAGTCCATTGTCAACCCTTGTCAATTCGTGAAGCCGCTAGCACCCGCTGCGCGCAAAAAACCGGCCGCAAAGCCAAAGCTGGCGCCAAAACCGCATAGAATCGTGCCCTGTCGTTGCGATGCACAGCGTGCATTGACACCTGGAAGGTCGATGGCTTTAATTCACCGATGCCTGCCCCGAGGCAAGCGTCGAACGGCAAGCCAGATTCCGTATCCGTCGCGCCGGGTTTCTGGTCGCGCCAAGTTGGTGGCCGCAGAGACATTCCATTCACTTATTTCTCCAGAGGCATCTTGTGAATAAAACCGAACTGATTGAGCACATCGCTAACAACGCCGACATCTCCAAGGCTGCGGCTGCTCGCGCACTGGATTCCACGATTGAGGCTGTGAAGAAAACCCTCAAAAAGGGTGGTACAGTGTCGCTCGTTGGTTTTGGTACATTCGCCGTTGGCAAGCGCGCCGCCCGCACGGGCCGCAACCCCCGCACCGGCGAGACCATCAAGATCAAGGCCGCCAAGGTTCCCAAGTTCCGTCCGGGCAAGGCATTGAAGGATGCCCTGAACTGACACCAGTCAAGGTGGGGTGCTTAGCTCAGTTGGTAGAGCGGCGCCCTTACAAGGCGTAGGTCGGCGGTTCGACCCCGTCAGCACCCACCAAGAACAAAAGGCGAACGAAAGTTCGCCTTTTCTATTTCTGCCACTGAAAGACAGACCATGTTCGAATCCATCCGCAAGCATTCCAAGTTCGTGATGATCTTGTTGTTCTTGCTGATCATTCCCTCGTTCATCTTCGTGGGGGTCAACCAGAACTACTTCACCGAATCCAGCGTGATCGTCGCGCGTGTGGATGGACATGAGATCAAACAGGCCGACTGGGAGAACGCGCACCGCATGGAAAGCGACCGCCTGCGCGCCGAGAACCCCAACGTCGACCCCAAGCTGCTGGATTCGCCGCAGGCGCGCTACGCCACGCTGGAGAAGATGGTGCGTGACCAGGTGCTGGCCGCTGCCGTGCAGAAGATGCACCTGGCCGCATCCGATGCACAGCTGGTGCGCACGCTGCAGGAAATCCCCGCGATTGCCGCGCTCAAGAAGCCGGATGGCTCCATGGATGCCGAAGCCTACCGCGCCCTGGTCGGATCGCAGGGCCTGACGCCTGAGGGCTTCGAGGCCAATCTGCGCCGCGAACTGTCCATGAACCAGGTGATGGGTGGCGTCACGGGCACGGCCTTTGCGACCGACGCCCAGGTCAAGCAGGCCATCGATGCGCTGTACCAGCGCCGCGAAGTGCAGGTGGCACGCTTCGAAGCCAGCGCCTACGCCAGCAAGGTCCAGCCCACCGAGGCCGACCTCAAGGCCTACTACGACGCCCACACCAGCCAGTTCCAGCAACTGGAGCAGGCCAAGGTGGAATACCTGCTGCTGGATGTGCCCAGCATCGAGGCCGGCATCACGCTGAGCGAAGACGATGTGCGTTCCTACTACAACCAGAACGCCGAGCGCCTGGCCGGTCCCGAGGAGCGCCGCGCCAGCCACATCCTGATCAACGCATCCAAGGATGCCCCCGCGGCAGAGCAGGAGAAGGCCAAGGCCAAGGCCGAGGAACTGCTGGCCGAGCTGCGCAAGGACCCCAAGCGCTTCGCCGAACTGGCCAAGGCCAACTCGCAGGACGGCGGCTCCGCTGCATCGGGTGGCGACCTGGGCTACTTTGGTCGTGGCGCCATGGTCAAGCCGTTCGAGGACGCAGCCTTCGGCATGAAGGTCGGCGACATCAGCGACGTGGTGCACAGCGACTTCGGCTACCACATCATCTCGCTGGTGGACATCAAGAAGCCCAAGGCGCCGAGCTTCGAGCAGATGCGTCCCAAGCTGGAGGCTGAACTCAAGCAGCAGCAGGCGCAGCGCAAGTTCGCCGAACTGGCGGAAGGCTTCTCCAACGCGGTCTACGAGCAGTCGGACAGCCTGCAGCCCGTGGCCGAGAAGTTCAAGCTCACCGTGCAAAAGGCAGACCATGTGACGCGCCAGCCCGGCCCCAATGTCAAGGGCCCCCTGGCCAATCCCCGTTTCCTGGAGGCGCTGTTCTCCAGCGATTCGCTCAACAACAAGCGCAACACCGATGCGGTGGAGCTGGGTTCCAACCAGTTGGTGGCCGGCCGCGTGGTGGAGTACACGCCTGCCCGCACGCTGCCCATGGCCGAGGTCGGCGACAAGCTGCGCACCCTGTATGTGGCGCAAAAATCCGCCGAACTGGCCAAGGCCGATGGCGAAGCCAAGCTCGCCGCTTGGAAGGCCAAGCCTGACGCGGCGCAATTGCCCGCAGCCAAGGTGATCAGCCGTGACCAGCCCGAAGGCCAGTCGCGCGAAGTGGTGGACGCTGCCATGCGTGCGCCCACGGCCCAACTGCCTGCGTGGACGGGTGTTGACCTGGGCGCGCAAGGCTATGCCGTGGTCAAGATCAACCGCATCGTCGAGCGTCCGGCCGATGATGCGCAGGCGGCTGCCGCGCAGAAGCAGGACTTCCTGCGAAGCTCGGCCGTGGCGGAAGCTATGGCATACTACGAGCTTCTCAAGAAACAGCTCAAGGTGCAGATCAAGGTCCCGCGCCCCTGATGAGGGAAATTTCTAGAAAAACAGAAATTTCAGAAATCAAGCAGTTTTTTGGAATAGAATAGCGTTCTTCTACGGTGGCTGTAGCTCAGTTGGTAGAGTCCAGGATTGTGATTCCTGTTGTCGTGGGTTCGAGCCCCATCAGCCACCCCAAATAAAAAAATCCCCAGAGCAGAAATGCTCTGGGGATTTTTGCTTTGGGCGGCAGGGGGACTGCTTGTGCCCGGCAGCTTGTCCCCGGCCGCTTCAGGTGCGCCGGACAAGGTCCCTGCCGGCTGCGGCTGCATGGAGGATGGCGCCATCCTGCCCTTTGCCCGCGTCCCCCGATGCGCCGTTGTTCCTGCTGCACCCGATCCGTCACGCAACGCCTGTTCCAAAGCATTTGCCTGCTGGTTTTTGGCATATAATCGAATGCTTCAACGGTGGCTGTAGCTCAGTTGGTAGAGTCCAGGATTGTGATTCCTGTTGTCGTGGGTTCGAGCCCCATCAGCCACCCCAAACAAGAAAATCCCCAGTGCAGAAATGCACTGGGGATTTTTGCTTTGGGCGAGAACTTTTTCTTCCTCGGGCTGCAAGCAGACGGGATATTCGCATGGCCAATCGCGCTGCGGCTGGATTGCGGCCGCTCATGCTGCCGTGGATTTTCAGGCGCTTGATGCGAGGCCTGCCTGCCTGACTTCGCGATCTGCCTTATCGCCACCGTGGCCATGCCCGTCGCGCGGGCCGTTCCGCCGAGCTTGCGTGCGTGGACGGCGGGCCGGGCTTGCTGGATGGGGTGTTGCGCTCTGCGCAGGTTTTTATAAGACAAGTCCTATATTTGTCCCATGACCTGTGTCAATAGGTGTTCTAAATTGCCTTTGCATTACGATTGCAAACATCAATCAAGAGCAATGGCGCAGGGCTTGCAGGCCTGTCGCATGGTCCCCCGCCAACGAGAAGCACGCTTGCATGAAAAATCCCGGTTACACGCGCAACGGCTGTCCAGGCGGCAGGTGGCAACGGCCCCGTGGCTTCACCCTCATCGAGATGATGGTGGTGGTGGCGCTGGTCGCGATTCTGGCCGCCCTGGCCGCTCCTTCCTTCATCGTCCAAATAGCCAACCAGCGCGTCAGCTCGGCTGCGCTCGAGTTGCAGTCGTTGCTGCAGCTGGCTCGCTCCGAAGCGGTCTACAAACGGGTGGAAAGCAGCTTCGTGGGCGCGGGGCAGACATGGTCCGCCAAGTCGGGAGGGCAACTGGTGCGCGAGGCCCGGGTGCCTGATGCCGTGACCGTGTCGCCCTCCGGTGATTCTTCCCAGGGCGTCCTGTTCGAAACCACGGGGACCGCCAAGCAGTTCTCCGGCGCCAGCACGCTGTACACGCTGACCGTCACGGCTCGCCATGCCACGCGCATGCACTGCCTGAGAGTGACTCGCGCCGGGCTTGTGCGCCAGCAGCGGCTGCCTGCCGGCGGCAGTTGCTGATGCGCGTGCAACGGGTCTGCAACATGTCCATTCCTTTTCCTTCTCGCAGGCAACGCGGCGCAGGCCTTATCGAGGTACTCGTTGCCGTGCTGCTGGTGGCCGTGGGGCTGCTGGGCGCCGTGCGCATCCATGTGCGTGCCATTGAATACACCGTGGATACCGAGCGGCGCCAGATGGCATCCATGCTGGCTTCCGAACTGCTGGAGACCCTGCGGGGGGATACGGCCACGGTCCTTGACGCGAAGGGCGCGCCCGTGGAGGAACTGGCCGGCTATCAGAAGCTGGAGGGTGCGGCGATGCCCGCGGCCCCTGCGGCCTGCCAGCCTTTGCCGCAGCCGCGGGAGCAGCGCCTGGCCTGCTGGGGCGACCGGGCCCGCAAGCTGGTACCCGATCTCACCGCGGACCGCATCGACAGCTCCTTCGCCGTGAGCGCCGATGCCGATGGCCTGGTGTCCGTGACGGTGGCCTGGCCGGTCAAGAAAGGCCAATGTCTGGATGGAAGCGACAATGAATTTTGCACATTCACGCTGCGGTCGCGGCTTTGAGCGCGGGCCGGGCGCACGGGCGTGCCGCATGCGTATGCCGTCCCAGGCGGGCCTGTCCCTGGTGGAGATTCTGGTGGCGCTGGCCATCGGCCTGTTCCTCGTGCTGATTGCCACCACCATCTACATGCAGGGGCTGTCGAGCTTCGGTTTTCGCGTGGGGCAGAGCGAGAACCTCGGCAACAGCCGGCTGGCACTGGCCGTGCTGGACTCCGAGTTCTCCAAGGCAGGCTACAGGAGAGACCCTTCGCAGGCGATGTTCGACGCATTTCCTGCCGATTCCTCGCCCCATCCCAACGGCTGCCAGTTCGCCCAGGGACAGGCGCTCTACGCGGCTGACGCGCAGAGCATCTGCCTTCGCTTCCAGCCCCGGGACGCTGCGGAAACCGATTGTGCGGGCACGCCCGCGAACCTGGGAGCCGCCGGCCCCTATGACGCTCCGGCGCCGGCGACCGGCATGTTCGCGGAGAAATACACCGTCGAAAGTGGTGTGCTGGTGTGCCGGGCTGCGCAGGAGGTTGTGCCGCTTGCCGATGGCGTGCGGGCGGTGCATTTCGAGTTCGGCATCGATCGGCAGACAGCGCCCGGCGCGATACGCAGGGTCGATGCCTTCGCGGCCACGTTGCCCGGGCAGCAGGAAGCCATCCGTTCCCTGCGCCTTGCCCTCTTGCTGGAAAGCTCCGGCAAGGTGACGCAGGGCATGGCCTCCACCGTCTGCGAGCGTTGGGCGCAACTGGGCGGCGCCGCGGCCCGATGCGATGCGAATGCCGGCGCCCTGCTGCAACTGGCCACCGGCACGCTCACCCTGAGGAATCTGATGCCATGACCGCGCCGATCGGAGCCCGGAGCCGCCGCTGCATGTCCTGTGTCCTGCACGGGCGCCAGCGCGGCAATGCCTTGCTGGTGTCCATGATCATGCTGCTGCTGGTGTTGTTGCTGGTGGTGGTCGGCATGCGCGTGGCCACGCTGGAGGCGCGCATCGCTGCCAACATGGTGGATAGCCAGCGGCTGTATGAAACCGCGGATGGCACGCTGCGAGAAGGCGAGCGCAAGCTGCTGGAGCATGCCGTCGCGCTCAAGTCTTGCAATGGCGCCGGCACTCCGGTGGCCGAGGGCAGCGGCATTCCCTGCTCGGTGTCCGACGTGCGTACGGACTCCATCGGGCTCGGTACGGATTTTCGGACGACCAAGGCCAAGGCGGCCGGGTTTCAGAAGCCCGATGGGTACTGGTATCCCCGATACATCACGACCGCCTGTCCCAAGTCAGGTAGTGCGACGTCCGCGCTGGATGCACCCGCCACCGGCTGCACGGACTTCTATGAGGTCAATGCCCAGGCCACGGAAAAGTCGCAGGCCCAGGCCTGCGGAGCGGATGCGCTGTGCCTGCGGTCCAGCGTCAACATGTTCATAAAGTAAGCAGGGGGAGGGAGCTTCAATGGCTCGCATTGCAAGTTGGAAAACCAGGCATGGCCCGAGGGCGCGCCAGGGCCGGGCACTCGCGTGGCCGGCCCTGGCGCTGTGGACGTGCGCACTGGCACTGGCCAGTACGCCGGCGCATGCCCAGGGGCGCGCGGACACCGTGCTGTCCCAGATGCCGCTGTTCGTGAACCAGGCGTTGGCGCCCTTGAACATGCTGGTGATGGGGCGTGACCACAAGCTGTACTACGAGGCCTACAACGATGCCTCCGACCTCAACGGAGACGGTGTGATCGATGTCGGGTACAAGCCGGACCAGATCGACTACTACGGCTACTTCAACAACAACGTCTGCTACAGCTATTCCAAGGGTGTTTTCGTGCCCTCGCAGGCAGCGACCGGAAGCAACAGGAAAAAGTGCTCGAACAACTGGAGTGGCGACTTCCTGAACTATCTGGGCACATCGCGCATGGACGCCATACGCCGCGTGCTTTATGGCGGCATGCGTGCGGAGGACACGGCTTCGCGCACCGTTTTGCAGACCGCCTACATTCCCAGGGATGCGCACAGCTGGGGCAAGGCCTATGACCCTGCGCGGGATCTCGAGGTCTACAGCATTTCGGACTATGCGCCGCTGCGCCCGCCGGCGGTCGGCACGCGCCATCTGTTTGCCGTCACCACGCTGAAGGAGACCACTGACGCCGTCACCCAGTTGCGCGTGCTCAATGACTCCTCGTTCCAGATCTGGGATTGGGTGTCCCAGGAGGGCTTTGCAGGGCAGAGCAACTGTGCAGGCGGCAATTCGTGCGCGCGAGGCACCAGCAGGATCACCGACTACAACCTGCTTGTGGAGGCCTGCTCCAGCAGCAATGCCCAGTTGCTCGAGGGCAGTTGCAAGGCCTATCCCAACGGCGGCAAGACCATCTACAAGCCCACGGGGCTGCTGCACGACTTCGGAGAGAACGGGAAGATGTACTTCGGCCTGCTCACAGGCTCGTACGAGAAAAACATCGCCGGCGGCGTGCTGCGTCGCAATATCAGCAATTTCGCAGAGGAGGTCGACCCTCAGACGGGCCAGTTCAGGACGGCTGTCAATGGCGTGGTCGCCAACATAGACCGCCAGCGCCTGATCGGCTACACCGGCGGCAAATACGTGGAATGCGGCTGGATCACGTCCGGCCCCATCAGTTCGCTGGACAAGCCCTCGAAGTGTGCCATGTGGGGCAATCCCATCAGCGAGATGATGTTCGAGACCATGCGCTATTTCGGCGGCGCGTCCCAGGCCCTCGGCATCTATGACTACGCCGGCGGCTCCTCCAAGGATGCGTCCCTGGGCCTGTCCAAGCCCGCTTGGGAAACGCCCTACAAGGCCAAGGCCGAAGGCGGGGGCGGCTACCAGTACTGCTCCCGTCCCGTCATGACGGTGCTCAGCGACATCAATCCCTCCTACGACGGCAAGCTGCCCGGCAGCCGCTACGCGAGCCTCGGCGCCAGCGCCCTCAATGGCTTCAATGTCTCTGACGAGGTGGCGGCCATCGGCTCGGCAGAGCGCATGGACGGGAAGAACTTCTTCATCGGCCAGTCAACGTCGGCCAATGCCGACCAGGCTCCTTCGGTCAAGACCATTGCAGACCTGTCCTGGGCGCGCGGCCTGTCTCCCGAGGAGCCCAGCAAGGAAGGCACCTACTATGCCGCCGGTGTGGCCCGTTTCGGCGCCAGGAATGCCATCTTCGGCAACAGCCAGGGCAAGAATGCGCTGAGGACCTACTCCGTGGCCATTGCGTCACCGCTGCCGGAAATACGCTTTCCGATCGGCGGCAAGCGCTTTGTGACCATTGCGCCGTTTGCCAAGACCGTCTCCGGCAGTGCCGGTGGCAGCACCGTGAACAATGCGGTCTTCACGCCGACCAACCAGATCGTCGACTACTACGTGGTCAACATTGCCAACACGGGCAAGGCGGACATCGATGCCTCGGTCAATGGCGGGCGTCCCTATGCGGAGTTCCGCATCAACTACGAGGACGTGGAGCAGGGCGCCGACCATGACATGGACGCCATCGCGCGCTACACGGTCGCGCTGCAGGCCGATGGCACGGTGAAGATCGACATGGTGTCCGAATACGCCTCTGGCGGCCTGGGGCAGCACATGGGCTATGTGATCTCGGGCACCACCAAGGACGGCATGTACCTGGAGGTGCGTGACAAGGACACGGCTTCGGCCTACTACGCCTACAACACGCCCCCCAATCGCGATCCGGGCTACTGCCGGGGCAGCATCTCGGCCCAGCAGCGCACGGAATGCTCGAACCTGGGACTCACGGCCACCCGCAGCTTCACTCCCGGCAATGCGACCGACGCGGGCAGCTTCCTGAAGGGACCGCTGTGGTATGCCGCCAAGTACGGTGTGCCGGACCGCGACCCCTCCAAGATCACGGGAGATCCGGACAACTATTTTCTGGTGACCAATGCCGGCACGCTCAAGGACCAATTGACCAAGGCGTTCAACGACATCCTGCAGAGCATCAGTTCCGTGACGGCGGTCAGCGTGGACATGCCCACGGCGACACTGGGCGAAGGCGCCGACCTGTACCGGACCACGTTCGAGGTCCAGTACTGGAGCGGCGATGTCATCCGCGAGAAGCTCACCACCAGCGACAGAACGCTGGTCTGGAGCGCGGCGGAACTCCTGTCGGCGCGGTCCGCCGATGACCGCAAGATCTACTATCCCAGCAGGACCGGCAGTGCCGTGTCGCTGAGCCCTTTCACGTACTCCAGTCTCAGCGGGCAGCGCTCCGATGCGTCCTGGCTGGCCGTGCTCAACACGGACCCGGCCACGAACTCCGCCGATGGCCAGGCAAAAAAGCGCATCGAGTTCCTGCGTGGCGAGGTGCGCGATGACTTGCGCGTGCGCAAGCCCCTGGCCAGCGGAAAGCCCAATGTGCTGGGCGACATCGTCAATTCCTCGCTGGTGCGGGTCAAGGGCGGCCTGTACCGCGCCTCCGCCGCGGACAAGCTGGAGGGCAGCACCACCTATGCCGCCTTTGCCGCGAAACAGGCTGCCAAGGAGATGCTGTATGTGGGTGCCAACGACGGCATGCTGCACGCCTTCGACGCGGCATCGGGCAAGGAGGAGTTCGCCTTCATTCCATCGGGCGTGAAGGATTCGCTCAATGTCCTGGCGTCCCGGTATGGCGCGGGCGGCGCTCCCCACCGCTACTTCGTGGACGGGACGCCCGTGGTCTCGGATGTCTACTTCGGCAACGCCTGGCACAGGGTGCTGGTCGGCAGCCTGGGCGCGGGCGGGCGGCAGGTCTTCGCGCTGGACGTCACGGACCCCACCTCCCCCCGGTTGCTGTGGGAGTTCGGGGTTGAACAGGACGACCGCATGGGTTACTCGATGCCCGCGCCTGTCGTTGCGCGGCTCAACGATGCC
Organism: Delftia sp. ZNC0008; assembly: GCF_000799035.1. Lineage (NCBI taxonomy): Bacteria > Pseudomonadati > Pseudomonadota > Betaproteobacteria > Burkholderiales > Comamonadaceae > Delftia > Delftia sp. ZNC0008. The sequence goes on along the minus strand of NZ_JTKZ01000068.1, from coordinate 84,639 downwards.
GGCCGGTCCAAGGGCAGGTGGGTGGTATTCCTGTCCAATGGCTACCAGGCGTCGAACAGCGCCTCCGGCGAGTCCAGCCTGTTTGTGCTGGATGTCTCCAGTGGCGAGGTCATCCGGCGCTTTGATTTCGCGGCAGGCATGACGGCCGCGGAGCTGAACGCGCTGCCTGCGCCGAAAAACGGCCTGTCGCGCGCCGCCGTGGTGGACAACAACGGCGATGGCAAGGTGGACCTGGCCTATGCCGGTGATCTTGCGGGCAATGTATGGCGCGTGGACCTGGCCAGCGGTGCCAGCGGCTCATGGAATGCGCAACTGTTCTTTGTGGCACGCGAGTCCGAACGCAGCGGCGGCAAGCGGCTGTCCATCACCACCGCGCCCTACGTGGTGCGGCACTCCAGCGGCAAGGGCGATGTGGTGGCCTTCGGCACGGGCCGCTTCATGACGGATGACGACAAGCTGGACATGCGCCGGCAATCGGTGTTCGGCGTCTGGGATCGCTACGGCACACCCGCCACGACTGCGCCGCAGCCGCTGCCTACCGCCGGCAAGGGGCGTGGGGATCTGCAGGCCCAGCAGTTCACCCAGGTGAGCGGCTTTCCGGGCAAGTTCGCCCTGTCGGCCAACCCGGTCACCTGGTACAAGGACGCCACCAGCACCGCCGACTCCAATGTGCACAGCTGGGGCTGGTACGTCGATCTGCCGCGCGACGGAGAAAGACTGGTCTACGACATGAGCCTGTACGGGCGGGGGCTGGTGTTCACCTCCATCCGGCCACCGCTGGGCGACCCCTGCTCCGCAGGCCTGGCCAGCACGATCTACGCCATCGATCCCGACACCGGGGGCAAGACCGACTATGTCGCCTTCGATGTGAACGGCGACGGCATCTTCAACGCCTCCGACAACCTGGCAGGCCAGCAGGTCAACGGCCGCGAGGTGGGGCCGGGCAAGCCCACCATCAGCGGCGCGAAGATCTTCGACTCCAGCGGAAAGCCAAGCGGGGCAGGAGACCCAGTCAAGACCGGGGGCGACGATATCAACAGCGGAGTGGACCGGGGGCGACAGAGCTGGCGCCGCCAGCCAGCGAACCCGTGACCGCCATGCCATCCACTACACACCCATCCACTACACACAGGGGCCTGCCGGCCCCGGCCGTCTGGCTGGCCCTGCGGGCCCCAGAGGAGAAATGCGTGCGCAGCAAGCTACATGGATTCACGCTGATCGAGCTGATGATCACGGTGGCGGTGATCGCCATTCTTTCGGCGATCGCCTACCCCTCCTACCAGGAATACGTGCTGCGATCGCGGCGCGTGGAAGCGCAAAGCCTGCTGGGCGAGGCCGCCGCCCGGCAGGAGCGCTGGCGGGCGCAGAACGGCGGCTACACAAGCTCCGTCGCCAACCTCAGGCTGCCCTGGGGGGACAAGTCCGAGAACGGCCACTACACCCTGACGATGGCCACGGCCGCCAATGACGGCGGCTACACGCTCAAGGCCACGCGCACAGGCCGCCAGGCATCGGACAGGCGCTGCGGCGACTACACCCTGAACGCCCTGGGCGTGAAGGGCATCTCGCCCCTGGGAACGGTGGGAGACTGCTGGCGCTGAGCGCCACCGGGGCCGGGGCCTCAGTCCTGTGCCTCATCCACAAATTCCACCATGGCCGCCGACACCTCGAACTGCTGCTGCACAAAGCCCAGCATGCGGTAGTAGGTGCTGTCGGTTCGGCCGTAGGCAAGCGCCCCCAGCCGGATGGCGGCCGCCGCCATGTTCCAGTGTTGGGCGAAGGCCTCGCGCTCCATGGGCCCCGCTGCGCGCAGGCGCCTGATGTGCTCCAGCGCCAGTTCCACGGCCAGCTCCACATCGGCATCGGTGCCGTCGTCGTCGTAGTTGGCGTTGTCGTGTTCGCCTGCCACGCGTACCAGGAATTCCAGGGATCGCTGCATGAAGGCCAGAGCGGTCCGCATGGTGCAGTGGGTCCTGCGATGCCTGCGGCAAGCCTTGGCTTTTCCCGCTTGGCGGGTGGTGAGGGAAGGGGGTGGTCGGGAAGCGGGTGAAGATGCGGTCATGGTTCTTGCTCCGGGCTCATTGAGCACCACACGCTGCCTTACGAAGGGCGACGGGTGGACGAGATGTTCGTAACACGTCCGGAGCCGTGCGGCCATCCTCGCGGGTAGGCCCATCTCGCCCGAAACCATGCAGGCTGGCGCGCACGGGCGCACCAGCCTCTTAAATTTGGGCATGACAAAACCCCGCTTGAAGGTGGGGGCTGCAACCTCTCCAGATAGGTGTTACGACACACCGGGCCTTTCGGCTTGGCGACAAGTGTAATGACTTCTGCCCCTGGCCTGGGAGACGCCGCAAGCCTGCAGTCCGGCTGACAAACTCGCGAGTCGCTGGCGGGCCGTCCTGCCCTGGACTCAATTGCCCTGTGTGAACGTGGTGTGGCTCGTGATCAGGTTGCGGTAGTCGGGGATGTGGTTGGAAAACAGAGTGCCCAGCCCCTGCATATCGTTGCGCCAGTCGCGGTGCAGTTCGCAGGCAGCGCCGAACCAGCTCATCAGTTGCGCGCCGGCCTGCGACATGCGATTCCACGCCGCATCGCGGGTGATGGAGTTGAAGGTGCCGGAGGCGTCAGTGATCACGAAGACGTCGAAGCCTTCCTCGATGGCCGACAGTGCCGGGAAGGCCACGCACACCTCGGTCACCACGCCGGCGATGATCAGTTGCTTCCTGCCCGTGGCCTTCACGGCCTTGACGAAGTCCTCGTTGTCCCAGGCGTTGATGTTGCCGGGCCGGGCGATGTAGGGCGCCTGGGGAAACTGGCTCTTGAGCTCCGGCACCAGCGGTCCGTTGGGGCCGTTCTCGAAGCTGGTCGTCAGGATGGTGGGCAGCTTGAAATAGCTGGCGATGTCGGCCAGCGCCAGCACGTTGTTCTTGAACTTGTCCGGGTCGATGTCGCGTACAAGGGACAGCAGGCCGGTCTGGTGGTCTACCAGCAGCACGGCGGCGTTGTTCTTGTCCAGGCGGACGTAGGGCTTGGTCATGGTGAATCTCCTTGGGTCGCCCAGACAAAGGTCTTGGCTGATGGAAGGAGAATAGGATTTGAACGATGAACGCGGTAGTCGTTAATATTTGCCATCAGAGTCTTATCTGAGGAACGATGAAGACGGTGTGCAATGAAAGACCTGAACGACCTCTACTACTACGTGCAGGTGGTGGACCACGGCGGCTTTGCGCCCGCGGGCAGCGCGCTGGGGATGCCCAAATCCAAGCTGAGCCGGCGCATCGCGCAGCTGGAGGAGCGTCTCGGCACGCGCCTGATCCAGCGCTCCACGCGGCGATTTGCCGTCACCGAGACCGGCCAGACCTACTACGGCCACTGCAAGGCGATGCTGGTGGAGGCCGACGCCGCCGACGAGGCCATCGCGCTGACCCACGCCGAGCCGCGCGGCATCGTGCGCATGACCTGCCCGGTGGCGCTGCTCGATGCGCGCATCGCCGACATGCTGGCGGCCTTCATGGCCGCGTATCCGCGCGTGGAGATCCACCTCGAGGAAACCAACCGCCGCGTGGACGTGGTGGGCGAAGGAATCGACGTTGCCATCCGCGTGCGCCCGCCGCCGCTGGAAGACAGCGACCTGGTGATGCGCATGCTCGCCGAGCGCGGGCAATGCCTGGTGGCCTGCCCGCAGCTGTTGACAGGCGGCATCCCCCAGGTGCCCGCCGATCTGGCAGGCTTGCCGAGCATGGACCTGGGCCTGCCGCAGCACGAGCATGTGTGGCACCTGATCGGCCCGGACGGCACGCAGGCGGCCATCCGCCACCGGCCGCGCCTGGTCACGCGCGGCATGCTGGCGCTGCGCGCGGCGGCCTTGGCGGGGGTGGGCGTGGTGCAACTGCCCTCGATGATGGTGCGCGAGCAGATCGCGCGCGGTGAACTGGTCCACGTCATCCCGGGCTGGGCGCCACGGCGCGAGATCATCCACGCGGTGTTCGCCTCTCGGCGCGGGCTGCTGCCGGCCGTGCGGGCGCTGCTGGATTTCCTGGCCGAGCGGTTTGAGGCGCTGGACGAAGACTGAGCTGCCGGCAAGCCCCATGGTGGCGATTGCAGCAGTTCATGGCTGCATCTCGACCTGTGGGGCACGGCTCCTGCCGCATGTCCGTTCAATGCGGGTGTTGGTGTCCGGATGGCATGCGCTTGGGTTGCTGCACCCAGACCTTGACCTTGTATTCGCCAGCCTTTTCGAACTGCAGCGTCAGGTCGAAGCGATCACCCTCGCGCAGGGGCTGCGTGAGTCCGATCAGCATGAGGTGGTGTGACTGGCCATGGCGCAACTGGACCTCCTGGCCTGCGGGCAGTTCGATGAAGGGCACTTCGCGCATGCGCATGATGTCGCCCTCCATCTTCATCTCATGCAGCTCCACGCGTGTGGCCGCTGGCGTGCTTGCCCCGATGAGCCGGTCGGCGTTCTTTCCCTTGTTCCTGATCCCCCGCAAATACGCCGCCCCGTTGCTGGAGCCGGCGATGGAGGGCGTGGCGTAGGGGTGGTCTATGACCAGGTCTCCCGCCCGGAAGTCATGGGCCCGTGCCGTCAGCGGCAGTGTCAGGGTACAGCCCGTGCCCAGCAGCATTCCAAGCGCCTGGCGGCGAAGCATTGTGGTCATTTCCAGTTCCTTTCCAACAGGGCATCGGGGGTCCAGATCAGCCGCAGGCCTGCCACCGTATGGCCTTTGCCGGCAATGTGCTCGCGCCCGGCTTCAAGCGCGATCAGAACGCTTTTGACGGGGCGCCAGCCGGCCATGGCCGTGAAGCGGCGCGATGGGTTGTTGGGCAGCAGGTTGGCGTCCGTGGCCACCAGCAGGGCGCCCGGCCCGCTGACGCGATTGGTGCTTCTGAGCCATTCCTGGCGGGCACCGAATTCCCAGCGCGCGTGCGGCTGCCAGAGCACCTCCAGCCAGCCGCCCAGCGTGCGGCCCTGGTAGCGGGTGTCGCCGTTCTGGGAATAGAGGTTTCCGCTTTCGCGCCGCCAGATGCCTGCTGCGGTGAGCTGGACGCCTAGCAACGGCGTGGTCCAGGTGGCGCTGGCCCCGGCCAGGTCCACGGTGCCGTCGAAGCAGGTGATGTCGCGCAGGCTGGCGTTGCACTGTGGCGCCGTGTGGATGTGGCCGCTGTTGGAGCGCTGCACATAGGCGCCGCGGCCCTTGGGCTGCATCCGGCTGTAGAAGACGTCTGCCTGCACCGAGGTCCAGGCGGCGCTGGCATGCACGACGGGCGCCCAGGCGGCGTTGTCGCTGCCGGGAAAGCGCCGGGCGCGCCAAAGCCCCAGGTCAATGCCCTGCAGCCAGGACATGGCGCCTTGCAGGTGGGGACGCCAGGCGGCGTTGACGCCATCCTCGATCCAGTCGCCGTTGAAGGCCGCCCGCTTGGCCAGCGGCATCTGGCCGTAGCGGTCGAAGTGCCCGGCACGCGTGAGCACCTGCCCCATGGGCACGCGGTTGCGGCCTGCGCCCAGGGTCAGTTCGGCGTCTGAGCCGCTGCGCGCCTCCATCCAGGCGGCCTCCACGTGGGCTGGGTCGCTGTCGTGCCAGCCCATCGCGATGTTGGCCCCCAGTTGGGGAGATACGCGCAGGCCGGCGCCCAGGGTGCCATGCTCCAGCCGCCAGCCGCGCTGGTCGTCAGGCGTGTCGCCCAGGCCCAGCGTGCCGGCCAGCCTGGGCGCCGGCAAGGTGGAATCGCCATGGAGATAGGCGGCCACCGCCGCCATGTCGATGCGCAGGCCGTTGGTCTGCGGTATGCCGTCATCCAGGGTGTGCGCGGCGGCGCTGCCTGCCGACAAGGCGATGGCGATGGCGATGGCTGCCGCCAGCGGCGTGCGTTGCGCGAGGAAGGTGCGTTGCATGCTATTGGCCTGCCTGCTGTGCAAAGGGATCGGCGAGCCTGGGGTTGGTGAGCAGCTCATGGTCCGTGAGGGTTTTGAGAAAGGCCAGCAGGTCGGCGCGGTCGTCGGCCGTCAGGGCGATCTGGTTGATGAAGTCGTTCTTGTTGGGGTTGGCGCGCCCGTCGCCGGCATGCGGGCCGGACGTGATGTTGCGGCCCCCGGCTGCATAGAACTGCAGCACTTCCTCCAGCGTCGCGATGCTGCCGTCATGCATGTAGGGGCCGGTGACTTCCACATTGCGCAGGCTGGGCGCGCGGAACTTGCCCATGTCCTTGAAGAGCTGGGTCAGTTCGTAGACGCCCCGGTTGGGCTCGGGGAAGGCGCCGGTGCCGCCGATGTTGTAGAGGCCCGTGTTGTGGAACGGGGTCTCGACGATGCGGCTGCCCGCGTGCACGATCTGGTCGTTGAAGTTGAAGCTGCTGTGGCAGTGGAAGCATTCGGCCTTTTCGCCGAAGAACAGGTTCATGCCGCGCTGCTCGGCCGGGTTCAGTGCCGTGCTGCCCTTGAGGTACTGGTCATATTTGCTGTTGCCCGAAAGAATGGTGCGCTGGAATGCCGAGATGGCGTGGATCACATTGCCCCAGGTGATGGGCGCTGCCTGGTCCGGGTAGGCCCTGGCGAAGCGCGGGCCGTAGCCGGTGTCGGCAGCCAGCCGCGCGAGGATTTCCTCCTTGTTGTTGTCGTTGACGCCCATCTCCACCGGGTCCGTGCCGAACAGCGGCGTCTCCATCTGCTTTTCAAGCGTGACCAGCGAGGGGTTGGCCCAGGTCAGCGTGGCGTTGTAGACCACGTTGGCCAGGCTCTGGGCGTTGCGCGGATGTGCGTGCCCCGTGGAGCCCAGTGAGGTCGTCAGGCCATCGGTGAAGGCCTTGGACTGTATGTGGCAGCTCGCGCAGGCCTGCGTGCCGTTGCCCGACAGGCGCCTGTCATAGAACAGAAAGCGGCCGAGCTCGGCCTTCTCTGCCGTCATGGGATTGGTGTCGGGCACCTTGGGGGTGGGGAAAAAGGAGGGCAGCACCCAGGACCAGCCCGTGCTGCTGCCGGAGTCATCGTGGACGGCGGTGTCGCCGCCCCCGCAGCCCGCCAGGGCGATGGCCCCGGCAAGGCCGCACAGGGCGGCGGTCCATGCCGCCACCCGCCGAAGCGAATGGGGCTTGTGCATTACTTGGCCTCGGTACGGAACACGGTCTGGCCGCTGCCTTCATTGATGGAGCGGCCCGTGGTCAGATCGATCTTGAGCGCGCTGAAGATGGGCACGCATTCCGGATCGGTGGCCCCGGACATGCAGCCGGCGGCGCCGCCCAGGTCTTCCTTGACGTTCGAGCCCTGCAGCAGCTGCGCTATGTCCAGCACCACCTTCTGGGTGCCGGCATTGAAATCGCCGAACCCGAAATCCATGCGGTCCGGACGCGCGCAGCTGACCGTCTCGCCGGTCACGGGGTTGCCCGTGCAGCCGGTGGAGCCCAGGTGGACGTAGAAGGTCTTGCCGGGGGCGGCCGGCGCGGGGCGGGCCACGCCGCCCACGGGGTTGACCTCGATCTGGGCGAACTTGCGGCCGGCCTGCCAGGACCAGGCCAGGGCCTGCACATCGAGCGGCTTGGGTGCGACAGCATAGTCGGTGTGGTTGACCGAGGAGGGCACGCCCACGGTCATCTTGATGCCCTTGTACGTGCCTGCGGGCACCGTGCCCCTGACCTGCGTGTTCTGCGCCTGCGTGCCTGCGTCGGCGCATGCGCCGGTGCCGTCCTCCAGGTCGATCAGCGTCACCTCCTTGGTCTGCCAGTCGTTGACGTCCAGGGTGACGGCCACGGCCTCGCCCTTGTCATTGATCAGCGAGACGCCGCTGACGTAAAAGCGCAGGTCATGCAGGTCCACCGTGGCCTGGCTGGTTCCCATGCCGGGGATGGGCGTGCCGCATTTGGCGGGCAGGTTGCCGGCCTTGGCGGCGAACTCGATGGCCACGGGCTGGGGGCCCGTGGGCGTGGTGGGCGTGGTGGGCTGGCCGTTGTCACCGCCTCCGCCGCCACCGCAGGCGGCCAGCAGCAGCGGCAGCGCGGTGGCGATCAGGGCGAGGGGAAAGCGGGAGTTGTCAAAGTAAGTGGTACGCATGGGTAAACGGTTTCTTGGTGCCTGCGCTGGGGCCATGGCTGCGCGCAGGCGTGGGTAACCCTGCAGGCTGCGACACGGGTCGCGGCTTGGCATGGGAAAGGAATTCGGGAATGGGCGACGGCATGCCGCCCGTGCGGCCCTTTCGGGCTTCAGGGAAGGGGAGGCGCCCTGGGGGGAGTGCTCAGCACCACGCGCAGCACGGTGTCCCGCGGGCGCAGGGCCTGGGGCGGCAGCGGGGTGGGAGGCGGCGGCGCGGCAAAGCGCAGGTCCGCGCGGGACACATCAGGAGGGGCATCGCCCACGACCCGGCACAGCGGGCAATGCGCCTGGCCAGCGGCCGTGGTTTGACCATCGGCTTTGGGCTCGCCTGCAGCAGACACCGGTTGCGCCTGCTGCAGTCCCAGGGGCGTGCAGACTTCCATGGCCAGCCGCGCCAGCGGGTCGCCACTGCCCTGGCCCGATGCCAGCACCATCGCCAGGGCAGGGTGCACAAAGGCGAACAGCAGCGCCGCAGCCATCCATGCGGCAAAGCGCCGTCCCTGGTCGCGCCGCTGTCGTGCGCCCGGCAACGCCCACGGCCAGGCGGGTGGCCCGAAGGCCACCCAGCGCTTGATGCGGAAGCTGCTGCAGCGCATGGGCCCTGTGTCAGTGCTTGTGATCGTGGCCCGAGGGCGCCGCCTTGGTGGCCAGCGGGCGTACGGGCGCCTGCACCTGCACGGATTCACGCTTGCCGTCCTTGCCTTCGATGATGAGGGTCAGGGGCACGGTCTGGCCTTCCTGCACCTGCTGCTTGAGGTCCAGCAGCATCACGTGGTAGCCGCCGGGCTTGAGCTCCACGGTCTTGCCTGCTGGCAGCGCGATGGACGGCACCTGGCGCATCTTCATCACGTTGTCCTGCATGGCCATCTCATGGACTTCGACGACCGGCGTCAGGGGCGAAGTCGCTGCGACGAGCTTGCTGTCCTGGGCGGCCTGCAGTTTCAGGAACGCGCCAGTGGCCTTTTGCTGCGGCACGGTGGCGCGCACCCAGGCATCACTGACGCTGACCTGGGCATTGGCGAATCCGCTGATCATGGCGGCGGCGAGGGCAAGCAAACGGACGTGGCGTTTCATGGGTTTCTCCTTCGTTGGCAAAAATGTCGTGTGTGTCGGGTGCGTGCCTGGTGCGTGACTGGTACGCGACTGGTGCGGTGGACGGCTGGAAGGTGTCCATCAGAAGCGCAGGTTCATGCTGGCATAGACGCCGCGCCCGTCGGCGGGCGAGTAGCCCGAGGAGCCGCTGTCATACCAGGCGTAGACGTACTTGCGGTTGGTGACGTTCTTGACCTGCAGGCCCAGGTCCATGGTGTCCGAGAGCCGGTAGCTGGCACCCAGGTTCAGCACGGCGAACTTGCCTGCGCGGCCCTGGGTATTGGTGCGCTCCAGGTAGTAGTCGCCCTGGGCATTGCCCCAGGCCGACAGCTTCAGCCGGTCCGTGGCCTGCCAGTCCACGCCGGCCGAGACCAGGTAGTGCGGCACGTTCTCGATTTCCTTGCCCAGGGTGGCGGGTGCGCTGGGGTCGGGCGCGGTGATGCGCGCCACCTGGTGGGAGTAGGCGATCCAGGCGGTGGTGCGGGCATGGGGCTTCATGTTGAGCTGGATGTCGTAGCCCTTGCGCAGCGTCTTGCCCACGTTGCCCAGGCCGCCCGGGTCGGGCAGGCCGTCCACGCCCAGCACCCGGGCCACCTCGCCCGAGGCGCGCTGCTCCCAGTAGGCCAGGCGGCCGTTGAGCCAGGGCAGGGGAGAGAACTTGACGCCCGCTTCCCAGCCATCATTGATGGAGGGCCTGAGGTTGCGATCCTGCGTGCGGTAGGCGTCGATGCCCGAGCCGATCTGGAAGGTCCGGCCCCAGTTCGCGTAGACGCTGGCCTGCTGGCTCAGGGTGTAGGCGATGCTGATCTTGGGCTGCTTGATCAGGCCGTAGTCATGCACGGGGGCGCGCGTGCCGGCCAGGCGGTCGATGAAGTGGCCATCGACATTGTCGACGCGCAGCGCCGGGATGATCCGCAGGGCTTCGATGGGGCGGATCACGGCCTGCACGTAGGCGCCCTGCGTATGGAGGTCGAAGTCCCAGTCGCGGAACTGCGAGGTCCGCACGCGCTCCGTGGTGCGGTAGCGCTGGCCCAGGTTGCTTTGCCGCTGGGCGTCCAGACCGCCTTCGAGCGTGAATTCATGCGCCCAGGCCACCTTGGGGCGCCAGGTCAGGGTGGTGATGGCGCCTTGCTGCTGCTCGTCGTTGTAGCGCTCCTGCTGCGATCCCGCTGCCGAGAAGCGCACCCAGCGCTGGTTCTCGTACTGGTTGGCGTAGACCTTGGCGGACAGCGACAGCTCGGGCGTCAGTTCGCCATCCAGGTGGGCGCTGAGCTGGCCGGTTTCCCGCTCGCCACGGTCGGCCGCCGCGTAGGCCGGGGAGCTGCGCGGCGCCTTGATGGCTTCTTCGTAGCTGAGGTAGCCCGACTCCAGCGCCTTGTTGCGGTAGTAGCGCGCGATCACGCCGGTGCGCCAGCGGCCATCGTCCGAGGTGTAGAACCATTTGCCGGACAGGGACAGCTTGCGGGCATCGGCATGGTCCCGGTAGCCGTCCGAATCGCGCCAGGCCAGGAAGTAGTTCTGGCTCCAGTTGCCGCTCTCGATGCCCTTGGACACCTGCAACTCCTGGGTCCCGAAGCTGCCCACGGTCACGCTGGCACGGCCCTCGTTGCCGCCCGTGCGGGTGATCACGTTGGCATTGCCGGCGATGTTGTTGAGGCCGTAGCGCGCGTCATTGGTGCCGCGCACGATCTCGATGGCCTCGATGTCCAGCGGGAAGACCGCGTCCAGAAAGGGCATGCCCCCGGCGTTGTCATTGCTGGGGATTCCATCGATCAACAGCTTGACCGCATTGATGCGGCCTTCGCCATTGAAGCCCCGGAAAGAGAAGCGCCCGGCATCCGTGCCCTGCTTGAACTGCGTGACCTGCACGCCGGGCGCCTTGGACAGCAGCTCCCAGCTGTAGTCCACATGCTCGTTCTCCAGCATGTCCGCGCCCACGATGTCCACGGAGCTGAACACGCTGCGTGTGGACAGCGGGCCGGAGGCCTTGGAGGTGATGTGGATGGTGCCCAGCGTCAGGGCGGAGTCGTCCTGGCTCAACGGTTGGGGGGCGACCAGGCCCTGGGCATGGGCCACCGAGGCCAGTGCCAGGGTGATGGACAGGGCCAGCGGGCTGCGCGAGAAGGAGAGGGAGACAGACATCACGTGAGGCAGACGGTGGATGGTGTGGAGGATGCGATCGGCTCAATGGGCCGGATGTGCGGATGGGGGATGCTGGCCCTGCGCGTCCATATGGACCATGCCGTCGAACAGGGACAGCAGGGCGCGGCGCGGGGCGGGCATGGCGGACTCGGCCTGCACGACCTTGCTGGCCAGGCTGCGCGCGGCCGATGCAGACAGGCCAGCCATTGCCAGCATCTTGGGGTCCTTGAGTCCATCGCCGCCACAGACGGCCACCAGCCATTGGCCCTGCGCGTCGCGCCGCAGCAGGGCCCGGCCACCGCGATCGCCTTGTATCCATCCGGCGACCGCATGGCCGCCTTCGATGGAGATGGGCGCGACCTCCAGCCTGGCCTCGGGCTTGTCCCAGGTGGCCATCATGACGCTGCGGATGGCCGCCGCATCAGCCGATCCGGCCGTGGCGGGGGGCGTCGCGCCCGAGGCCGCCGCCATGGCGGGCAGGCCCAGGACCAGGGCCATCGACAGGGCGATGCTGCTCAAAGAAAGATGTCTCATGCGTGCTCCTTGTGCGGGCTGTGCGGGCGGGGGATCAGAAGCTGGCCGCCACGCCGATCTGTGCCGAGCGGCCGGGCATGGGGTAGCCGGGGCGATAGGCGTAGTTGCGGTCGAACAGGTTCTCCACGGCCAGGAAAACCTCTCCCTTGCTGCCCAGGGCAGGCACCGGATAGGCCACTCGCAGGTTGGCCACGGCAAAGCCGGCCACGCGCTCGGTGTTGGCGGCATCGGCGCCCCGCGCGCGGCTCAGCGCCCAGACTGCCGACTGGTACTGCGCATCGAAGGCGACCCGCACCGGGCCGGCCTTGCCATTGACGCCCAGCGTCAGCGCGCGGCGCGGGCTGTAGGGCAGGTTGTCCATGCTGGGGTCCAGCAGCGTCAGGCCGGCAAAGCCCGACCAGCCGCCGCCCAGCGCCTGGCGCAGCGACAGCTCCATGCCGCGCATGGTGTAGCCGCCCAGGTTGATGAACTGCGGCGGGGGCGGGACATTGGGCGGAAAGCCGAAGACATAGCGGTTCTTGACCTTGTCGTGGAAGATGCTGGCGTCAAGCTGCGTGGCCTGCGACAGCGTCCACTTGAAGCCCAGTTCGGCGTGGTCCATCTCCTCGGCGGACAGCTGCTGCCACGTGGAGCCCAGGGCCGGAATCAGCGATGCCAGCAGCGGCGTCTCCAGCCCGGGGTAGTTGATGCCGCGCGACAGGTTGGCGTAGACGGTGAACTGCTCCGAGGCCAGCGACAGGCCCGCATGGGGGGCCGCCTTGGAGCTGAACTGGCTGTGGTCGTACATGCGCAGGCCGGCAGAGGGCACCAGGCTCCATGTCGCCGACAGCGGGATCTCCTGGCTGAGTCCCGCATAGGGGGAGGTGATCCTGAAGGTGGGCGCCTGGAAAAATCCCTGCGGCGCTGGTGCGACGCGGTTGAAAGAGGCATCGCCCGAAATGCGGTCATGGTCCAGGCCTGCAGTGACGGTGGCCCCCCTCCAGGGCGAGAACTGTTCCTTCCAGCGCAGGCCGCTCATGCGGAACTTGTTGATGCTGTCGCCGTCCGGCGCGGGCTGGTCCAGCCAGTCGCCCCGGCCATGGTTGCTGTACAGCTTGAGCTCGCCCCGCCAGTCACCATGCACGTGGGACACGGAGCTGCTGAACATGCTCGCCTTGGTGTTGTACTGGGGGGCCAGCGCTGCAGCGGCAAGCCGTGCGTCGCCAGGGTCCCTGGCCTTGTTGTCCACCTGCAGGAAGCTGGCCGCCACCGACCAGTTCGCATCCAGCCTGTAGCCAATGCGCCCCATGAGGTTGCTGAGCCGGCCATCCGCATTGGCGCGGTGGCCGTCCGAGCGCGCAAAGCCCTGGGCCAGGCTCCAATCCAGGTTGCCGCTTCTGCCCAGCAGACTGGCCTGTTCGGTGAGGGTGCCGTAGGAGCCCGCCGAGATCCTGGCATCCCCGTGCACGCCGTCCTCGGTGGCGCGGCGCGTGAGCAAGTCGATGGAGGCGAAGTTGTTGCCGTTGATCTGGGGCTGCGGGCTCTTGTAGACCGTGATGGACTGCATGCCGTTGACGGGCAGCAGGTCCAGCAGGGGATGGCTCCACAGTCCCATGTAGAACGGCAAGCCGTCCACATAGGTCTTGATCTCGCTGCCGGGCCGGCTCACACCCATGCCGCGGATATAGACGGCGCCGCCCTGATCGCCGCCAAAGGCACCCACGGGGTTGTAGCGCGAGATCTGCACACCGGGCGTGCGGCGCAGGGCCGAGGCCAGGTCCACCGCGTTCTGGTCGCGCAATTGGTCCTGGGCGATCACGGCCGAGTTGGAGGAAAACGCATCCAGCTCCATCTCTTCCACCACGGGGCGGGCATTGACGGTGACGGGGGCCATCTGAGGCTCCTGGGCATGCGCGCCGGCAGCCAGTGTGAGAAGGGCCGAGGCGATGGAGGACCTGTGGAAAACGGCCGGAATGCAGGTGAAGCGTTGGGCAAGCATGGGTGTGCACGCAGTCCGTCTGAACTGCGCAAATCATTGTTGGACGATCCAGGGCAGGCCATTGCCCGTGCGCCGCACCGCCGGCCTGGTCACAGGCGGGCGCAATGGGGGCTTGGGGCAGGCCAGGAAATGACCTCGCAACTGGCGTGGCGCAAGGCCTTGCCATGGTGTCGCGGCCAAGGCAGCCGCGCTATCGATGCGAGGGAATCAGGCCTGTGCGGGAGGCCCGCGGGGCGGAAGCGGCGCGCCGACCAGGGCTGCGATATGGGCCGCTGCAAAAGGATGCAGGGCTGCCGCCAGAGGATGGGGTTGTGCCACCGCCAGGCTGACGGGAGGCAGAGGCAATGCAGGGGCCAGGCACATCGAGCAATCGAGCGTGTGCTGACCTGGCGCCTGGGCCTGGCCCTCGTCGTCAAGAACCACCATGGTGATGGCTCCGCCGCTGGAGCAGATGAACTCCATGGTCTTGGGGTTGACGAAGGGCGAAGCCCCTGCAACACCCAGCGTCAGCAGGAACCACGCCAGGGCGAGGCGCTTCCAGAATGACGATGTGCGAAGGGTGTGCATAGCCCGCGATTATGGCGGCGATATCGGACCGACAGCAACCTTCTTGCGCAATGGCGGATGCAGATCCGGCTCGGTTGATCTTGGTCAAGGCGCTGCCGCCGCTTGAAGGCGGCGGATGGCAAGGCAGTTTTGCATGGAACTCACAACAGCTTGCCAGGCAGTTGCCTCGCTCAACGGGCGATGGCCCCCCATAATGCGTACGCATGCAAACCTTGCGCAACTGCCTGATGCTGCCCCGCCTTGCTTTGGCGTGGTTCATGCTGGCATTGGCGATGGCCGTGGCGTCGCCCATCGTGCATCCGCGCTCCCTGGAAGTGGTTTGCACGGGCAATGGCAGCATGCAGGTCGTCGTGCTGGATGACGAAGGACAGGCGAGTGCCGGCACGCACCACTCGCTCGACTGTCCTTTGTGCCTGGTGGTCACGCCTGCCTTGCTTCACCCTTCGCCGGAGTTTGAACAGCCGCAGCCGTTGGGATTGGCGGTGCAGCCCGTGGAGTCGGCGCGCATTGCCGCGCTGGTGGGGGCACCGCTTCCGCCCAGAGGTCCGCCGGCGCGCGTGTAAGCCTTGTGCGGCGGGCCCCGATGCCTGCCTCACCTTCGCCGCCGGGCCTTGCGGGGCACGGCAGGTCTCACTTGCACGCAAATCGCTCATGACCCGTTCCATTGGCCCCGCGATGCCCGAAGGCATCGTTCACACTTCTTCGTCCACCTTTTTGCAACGTTCTCGCCAGACCCGGGCCGTGGTGTTGCTCCCCATGGCGTTCGCTTGCTCGGCAAGCTGGGGGCAGGCCTCCACAACCCTGGACACCGTCACCGTGCGCTCATCCGGCGACAGCGCCCTGGAGCGCCCGCTGGCCACCGGCAGCCGACTGGATCTCAGCGCACGCGATACGCCCGCCAGTGTCGAAGTGATCACGCGCGAGCAACTGCAGGCCAGGGGAGACACTTCGCTGGTCGATGCAATCACCCGCTCCACGGGTATCACCAGCCTGGGGCATCCGGGCAACAGCGGCAGTTCGCTGTCGGCACGGGGCTTCACCGACACCACGTCGGTCATGCGCTTGTATGACGGCACTCGCCAATATGGCGGTGTGGGCGTGAGTTTTCCCTTCGACACCTGGTCCGTAGACCGCATCGAAGTACTGCGTGGACCGGCTTCCGTGATCTATGGCGATGGCGCCATTGGCGGGGTCATCAATGTGATTCCCAAGAAGCCCACGCGCAGTCCGATACGCAACGAGGTCCAGGCCACGGTAGGCACCGACGGAAAACGCGGCCTGGCCTTTGACAGCGGCGGCGCAATCAATGAGCACTGGTCCTACCGCCTGGATGCCAGTGGCGACCGCGCCGACGGATGGGTTGACCGGGGTGATTCCAGCAACCGCACCCTCTCCGCAGCCTTGCGATGGGATCCGGTGCAGGACTTCAGCGTGCAACTGTCCCACGCGCTGGGCAGGCAAAAGCCCATGCGCTACTTCGGCACGCCGTTGATCAATGGAGTTCAGGATCCGGCGGTACGCGAACGCAACTACAACGTGGCCGACAGCCGCATCCAGTACAAGGACCGCTGGACCGAACTGGCGGCGCAATGGACGCCCTCCAGCAACGTGATCGTGCGCAGCAAGCTCTATCACATAGCCAGCGACCGCTACTGGCGCAACGCCGAGACCTACCTGTACAACGCCTCCACCGGCCTGATCGACCGATCCGGAAACACCGAGATCGCCCATGACCAGACGCAGACCGGCAACACCACGGATGCGACCTTCAGCGGCAGTCTCTTCGGCCGCAAGAACCAGGTGTCCCTGGGCTTCGATGTCAACCACGCGGCATTCCGGCATTCCAACAACACCTATGCGGGCAGCTCCGGTCCGGTGGACCCCTACAACCCCGATCCCGGTCAATACACCAGCTCCATTCCCTTCATTCCCCGCTATCGCAACAAGGCCGAGCAATATGCGCTGTTCGCTGAGGACCGCCTGGAGATGACGGACCGCTGGTCATTGGTGGCAGGTGCGCGGTTTGACCATACAAATCTCTCGCGCCAGGACCTGGTGGCTGGTACGCAGGCCTTCAAGCGCAGCTACTCCAATGCGGGGTGGCGCTTGGGAACGGTCTACCAACTCCACCCCGGCCTGTCACTGTATGCCCAGGCATCCAAGGCGGCGGATCCGGTGAGCGGCCTGCTGATGCTGTCTGCCGCCAACGCCGCTTTCGACGTGTCCACAGGGCGGCAGTTCGAAATCGGCCTCAAGCAATCGTTCTGGGAAGGCAAGGGCGACTGGACGCTGGCGATGTACTCCATCACCAAGAACAATCTGCTCACGCGTGACCCTGCCAACCCCGCGCTGCGCATCCAGGTGGGGCAGCGGTCATCCAAAGGCATGGAGAGCACCCTGTCGATGCAGGTCGCCAAGACGGTCCGGCTGGATGCCAACGTGGCCTTGCTCAAGGCGCGGTACGACGACTTCAGCGAGTCGGTTGGCGGCGTCACCGTGTCCCGCAATGGCAACGTGCCCACCGACGTGCCTGAACGTGTCGCCAATGTCTGGGTGGGCTGGAACCTCGCTTCGAACTGGACACTGTCAGGAGGGCTGCGCCATGTCGGCAAACGCTATGCCGACAACGCCAATACCTTGAAGCTGGGGGCGTACACCACCTTCGATATGGCACTGCAATGGAAGGCCACTGCAGATACCACGCTGACGCTGCGCGGGTTCAACGTTCTGGACAAGCACTATTTCTCCACGGCCTACTACACCACGACGCAGTGGCTGGTGGGCGAGGGGCGGCGTGCGGAGATCACGTTGCATCACCGCTTCTGAAGGCGTAGCTGGCGACGCGAACCCACCTGATACTCCCCATCGCCCAGCCAGCACACCGCGCTGAGCTGAAAAGGTCGGTCTCCTTGAATGCCGCACAGGACTTCAGGAGCCGGCCGGTTGTAACGCTTCGAGCACCATCAACGCATCTCCCGCAGCCACAGCCTTTCCAGCTTGGCAATGCACGGCAGCAATCCTGCCTGCCTGACTGGCTACCACCTGGAACTCCATCTTCATCGCTTCCAACACCAAAAGTGGTTGCCCGGCTTCGACCTCTTGGCCTACTTCGACGAGAAACTTCCAAACATTGCCGGATATGTCGGCAGTGACTGTGTTGGCATCCAAAGGGCCTGCGGCAGATTCAGCCGCGCTTTCGCTCGCATCGGCTTTTACGTCGCTTTCCCAGAGTGCCACCTCGTTCGCGTAGGCCTTGTGCTGTTTCTCCCTGAAGGTGTTGATCTCCTGCGCGTTCTGCGCAAGTTGTCTTTCGTACTCAGCCAGGTCAAACACTGCATCTTCTACGCGTGTCTGTGCCCGCCCCGCGCGGAAGTCCACACGGAACTTGTCCAGCTCAGTCTCGCTGACCGGGTAGAAGCGCACCCGGTCGAAGAAGCGCAGAAGCCAGGGGTCAGCGCCGAACTGGCCATTGCTGAGAAATCTGTTCCAGATCGGCACGGTCCGGCCGACGAGCTGGTAGCCGCCGGGCGAGTCCATGCCGTAGATGCACATGTACACGCCACCGATGCCCACCGTGCCCTCGGCCGTGTAGGTGCGCGCGGGGTTGTACTTGGAGGTCAGCAGCCGGTGACGCGGGTCCAGTGGCACCGCGCAGGGGGCGCCCAGGTACACATCCCCCAGTCCCATGACCATGTAGCTGGCGTCGAACACCGTCTTGCGCACATCTTCGCGACTGCCAAGTCCGTTGATGCGTTGAATGAAGTCCACGTTGTTGGGCAGCCAGGGTGCTTCGGATTTCACCGTTTCACGATAGCGTTGCACTGCGCCCAGGGTGGCCGAGTCCTCGAAGGCCATGGGCAGGTGCACGATGCGGCTGGGCACCTTGATGCCTTCCACGTCTGGAAGCTGTTTTTCCAGCGCGATCAGCTTGCCGATCAGTTCGGACTGCGCGATCACCCGGCTGTCGTAGTGGATCTGCACCGAACGCACGCCCGGCGAGAGTTCCTGCACGCCGTCGACCCTGGCGGCCTTGAGCGCCTCCATCAACAGGTGGATACGCAGCCGCAGACGCAAGTCCAGCACGTTCGGGCCGTATTCCAACAGGATGTACTTGTCGCCAGCCTGGCGATAGGCCACGGCGGGGCGGCTGCCCTCGGCGGGCAATTCGGCCAAGACGCATTGCGAAGCCGTGGCCAGTGCAGTGGACAGGCTCTGAGCGGGTCGCTCGGTCTGCGGGCGCAGCAGGCGAATGGCCTCGTCCTGCGCCTTCTCCAGCGCCAGTGCCTCCTCGAAGCCTATGCGCCGGAAGCGAATCGTGTCGCCCGGCTTCACCTGTCCCACTTTCCACAGTTCCGCTTTGACGATGGTCGCTGCGCAGACGAAGCCACCCAGGCTCGGACCGTCGCAGGTCAGGATCACCGGCGTGTCGCCCGTGAAGTTGATGCTGCCGATGGCGTACACGCAGTCATGCACGTTCGACGGGTGCAGTCCCGCCTCACCGCCGTCGCTGCGTGTCCATTCAGGTTTCGGCCCGATCAGGCGCACACCCAGCCGGTTGGAGTTGTAGTGAACCTGATAGTCGGTGGCGAAGAAGGCCGCCATGCTGTCTTCTGTGAAGAAGTCCGGCGCGCCATGCGGGCCGTAGAGCACAGCGATGTCCCAGTGCTTGCCATAGGCTGGCACCAGTTCATGGGGAGGCGTCGCCGGCACATAGGCGGGGGCTGGCGTGCTGCAGGCGGCCAGGTCGGGCCGGCTGACGGGCAGCACGTCGCCCACGCGCAGCGTTCGTCCTGCGTGGCCGCCGAACTGGCCGAGCACGAAGGTGGATTTGCTGCCCAGGTAGTCGGGCACGTCAATGCCGCGCCGGATGGCCACGTAGCTGCGGCACCCGCTGGTGGCCTTGCCGATGCGAAGCACTTGGTTTGCGCGGACGGCGATGGGCTTCCACCAGGGCAGCGGGTCGCCGTTGTCGAGCGTCGCGAGGGCTGGCGCACCGGTGAGTGCAATCACCGCGTTGCCGTGGAACTTGAGCGTCGGACCCTGGAGCGTGCATTCCAGTCCGGCCGCGCTTTCGTGGTTGCCGACGATGCGGTTGGCCAGGCGGAAGGCATAGTCGTCCATCGGCCCGGACGGCGGCACGCCGATGTCCCAGTAGCCGGTGCGTCCCGGGTAGTCCTGGACCGTGGTGTAGGTGCCAGATTCCAGCACCTCGACCACGGGCGAAACGTATTCGTAGCGGTCCAGCAATCGCGTGGACACGGTGCCGGTGACGAACTCCTGGCTCTGCAAAATGCTGCGCAGGTAGTCCAGGTTGGTGGCGCTGCCGTGCAGGCGCGTCAACTCAAGGGCCATCAGCAGCTTGTGGCGCGCTTCCTCTCGGTCAGCGCCGTAGGCGATGACCTTGGCGATCATCGGGTCGTAGTTCGCCGACACCTCGGTGCCGGTCTGCACCCAGGTGTCCACACGCACGCCTTCGGGAAACTGCACGTCGGTCAGCACACCGGGCGCGGGCTGAAAGCCGCGCACGGGATTCTCGGCATAGACGCGCACTTCCATGGCGGCACCCTTGGGTTCAGGCAGGTCGTCGAAGGATGGCGGCTCACCAGCGGCGATGCGAACCATCCACTCCACCAGGTCCAGCCCCGTCACCTCCTCGGTGATCGGATGCTCGACCTGCAGCCGGGTGTTCACCTCCAGGAAGTAGAAGGCATCGCGCGCGCCGTCGTAGATGAATTCCACCGTGCCGGCCGAGACGTAGCCCACGGCCTCGCCCAGCTTCACGGCAGCGGCCAGCAGCGCCTTGCGCGTGGCTGGCGGCAGGTGCGGTGCCGGGGTTTCCTCGACCACCTTCTGGTTGCGCCGCTGCAGCGAGCAATCGCGCTCTCCCAACGCCACGACGCGGCCTTGGCCGTTGCCGAAAATCTGTACTTCGACATGGCGCGCATCGGCGATGAAGCGCTCGATGAACACACCGCTGTCCTTGAAGAAGTTCTGGCCGAGGCGCTGCACCGAATCGTAGGCCGCGATCAGCTCGGCCTCGTTGTCGCAGCGCGAGAGGCCGATGCCGCCGCCGCCCGCCGTGCTCTTGAGCATCACCGGATAGCCGATGTGCTGTGCAGCTGACTTGGCGTCCTCCAGACTTTGCAGCAGGCCGGTGCCTGGTGTGAGCGGCACGCCCGCCGCCTCGGCGATCTCGCGCGAGGTGTGCTTCAGGCCGAAGCGCCGCACCTGGTCCGGTGTCGGGCCAACGAAGACGATGCCCGCTGCCGCACACTGCTCGGCGAACTCGGTGTTCTCGGACAGGAAGCCATAGCCGGGGATCACCGCCTCGGCCCCCGTTTCTCTGGCGATCTCCAGGATGCGGTCGCCGCGCAGGTAGGTTTCCGCCGGGCTGCTACCGCCATCGCTGTTCAAGGGCACGGCCACGTCGGCCGCTGCCACGTGCAGGCTGTCGCGGTCGGCGTCCGAATAGATGGCCACCGAGCGCACGCCCATCTTCTTGAGGGTGCGGGCGATGCGTACCGCGATTTCTCCACGGTTGGCAATGAGTACGGTCTTGAACATGGGCGGACTCCAGGCAATGCAGCGGCCTGGCCTGTCGCGCAGGCCGCTCGAAAAGTAGATGGTCAAAGGGGAGGGCGGGGTTACTTGCGAGCCATGTAGGCGCGCCAGCCTCCGAGCGACGTAATGTCTTCGGCCCCTTGCGTGGCCCACGCTTCGCAGACGAAGCCCTGCACCGTGCGGCCGTCGATCAGTTCCAGCGTGCCGATGCCCAATGGCGAAGGGATCAATGCCACGAAGGAGCCGTAGCGCTCCACCGGTATCGCCCACAGTTCCACGGCGATGGGTGCGCCATCACCCGTGCGCACCAGGCCGGGCTTGGGAGGCACGGTGCCGGGCAGCGCGTAGAAGCGGTACGCGGCAGAGGTGTGGGTGCTTTCCAGTAGCGTGGCGCCGCGCTCGATGAGCTGGCCGTTGAGCGGCATGCCTGACAAATGGGCACCCACCACAGCGACGACGACCTGTCCGTCCAGATTGGTTGATGCAGGTGCGTCGATGGGCGGCAGGTCCTGCTGCGAGGCGCCACGTTTCCAGGGGGCGGCCGCCTGCCAGCGTCGGCCGAACTCGACCAACCGTGCCTCATGCCAGCCGGGCGCGATCAGAGTGATTCCGGCGGGCAGCCCGTCGGCGCGCATGCCAGCGGGCAGCGCGATGGCGCTCCAGTCGAGCAGGTTGACGAAGTTCGTGTAGATGCCCATGCGCGAGTTCAGCGTGACTGGATCGGCCTGCAACTGCTCAATGGTGTAGATACTGGGTGCCGTGGGCACGAGCAGGCCGTCCAGCCCCTGCATCAGCGCCTCTGCCTTGCGTGCCAGCGCCATCCGGCGGTACTCGGCCTTGTAGGTGTCCACGGCGCTGAAGTTCTTCGCCTTGTCCACAATGCTGCGCACGACGGGGTGCACGACCTCGGGCCTGGTGTTCATGAGGTCCTCGATGGCCGCGTAGCGCTCACCGACCCATGGGCCTTCGTACAGCAGCGCGGCGACCTCGAAAAGCGGGGCGAAGTCGATGGGCCGCAGTTCCACGCCGATGGCTTCCAGCCGGCGCAGCGCATCGCTGTACACGCGCTCGGCATTCGCATCGCCGAACCAGTCGGGCGATGCCGGAATGCCCAGCACCGGCTTGGCAGGCCATGCAGCGGGACGAGCAGGGGCGCTGCGCGAGTACGCATCGGTGGCGTCGAAGCCGCCCATGGTGCGCAGCGCCGCATCGGCATCGCCGACGCTCAGTGCCATCACCGTGATGCAGTCCAGCGTGCGGCAGGCCGGCACGAGACCGGTGTTGCTCACCAGGCCACGTGTCGGTTTCAAGCCCACGAGGTTGTTGTGACCAGCAGGCACGCGGCCGGAGCCGGCCGTGTCGGTGCCCAATGCGAATGGCACCAGGCCGCGCGCCACTACCGAAGCAGAGCCCGAGCTGGAGCCCCCGCTGATGAATTCGGGCTTGAATGCGTTGGGCACGGGGCCATAAGGGGAGCGCGTGCCCACCAGGCCGGTAGCGAACTGGTCGAGGTTGGTTTTTCCGATGGCCACGGCGCCTGCCGCCTCCAACCGGTCGACAACCGTTGCATTGTGGGCTGGCAGGAATGCGAACTCGGGGCAGGCGCAGGTCGTTGCCAGCCCTGCCACGTCGATGTTGTCCTTGACGGCAAACGGTATGCCGTAAAGCGGGAGTTTGGACAAGTCTCCACCAACCGCTTCCCGTTGCTGCCCAAGCTGAACCAGCCGTGTGTGCAGGCCGTCCATGGACAAACGGGAAATCCAGGCGGTATCACCGTCCTTCAGACTGGCTAGCAGAGGCACCAGAAGATCTGAGGGCGCGGCGCCACGTTGGTAGGCAGATTGCCAGTCGGAGATAGTCCAGAACGCTGTATTGGTCATGTTTGATCGGTAGGTAGAGCGATGTGGAGGCCACCAGCTTGATCACAAGCGGAGAGGATTTGCGACGCTTGTCCGCATGGGTGGCTTCCTGTTGCAGCCCAGTATTACGAAATCAAAAAACTTCATACATACGTCAAACAGCGTATGGGCCGGTGACGCTGCGCTGATACGGGATGCATGGCCGAAGGTGTCGCGCTGAGCCCAAACGCAAAAAAGCCCCCTCGGCTGCCATCACGGCGCCGAGGGGGCTTTGTCGTTCTGAAGGCTGATTCTTCCCAAGTTCTTCCCAGGGGACCTGAGAAAAGTCGCGCTTCAGAGGGGAAAGACTGGCCTGCCCGGAGGGACTCGAACCGTTATATTAGGTAAGAGACTGCCAGTTGTTCGGTAGGTGTTGTGACTTTCTATACACAGAGCCATATCAGTAATATGCAATCGGGTGCGTATTATGGTGCGCAATGCTCTGACCTACACGGACGGGGGCACGTATGCTTAGCGCTAGGCTTGTTCGACATGGCGTTGGTGAGTTCGCATAACGCGTAAGCTGGCAGCTGCTTGCGTATCGTTCGCTTGGTAGGTTTCATTCAGCTCGGTCAGCCTGATGTTGCCCCCGTATTCCCGACCCCGCCCTATTCGCAATAAAGCACTTGGTCAGCCCCTGCAGCCTGTTGCCGCCTGAACTCCCGAGGCGAACGCATTTTCAGCGAAGAATGCGGATGCACCTCGTTGAAGTGCTCGAAGGCCGCTGGCAGTTGCGCCAGTACCGTCTGCGCGTCACTCAGGTCCATGCGCGCCACATAGTCGCGCTTGAAGGTGTTGACGAAGCTCTCGGCCATGCCGTTGCTCTGCGGGCTGCAGACGGGCGTGTTGATGGGCTTCAGACCCAGAGCGCGCGCCAGTGCCCTCGTTTCGGCGGCGATGTAGGCTCCGCCGTTGTCACTGAGGAACTCCAACTCCTGGCCCTGCGGGACCGCTTCGACCGAGCCGAAGCGGCGCTCCACGGCCTCGATGAGCATCTCGCGTACCGGCTCACCTGGCAGCCCTTTGCCCTCCCTCGCGCGCCAAGCCATCACCTCACGGTCGCAGCAATCCTTGGTGAAGGTGGCCGTCACGGTTTGACCCGAATCGCACTTGATTTCCAGACCATCGGAGCACCATCGAAGGTCGCTGCGCGAGACCGCAACACGGCCCTCATGCGTGCGTGCGGACTGGCGCCGGCGAGGCGCCTTGGGCAGCAGCAGAGCGGCTTGTGCCATGGCGCGATAGACGCGTTTGGCATTGACCCTCGGGGCGCCCCGTGCCGCACGCTGGCGGTTCACCAAGGCACAGGCCCGTCGGTAGCCATAGCTGGGCAAGTCGGCAATTTGCTGGCGCAGTTCGGCGAGCAGCCCGGCATCGTCGCTGGGTGTGCGATGGCTGCGGCCATCGGCCCAGTCTTCACCGCGCCCAAGCAGGTCGCGCACATGCGAGCGCGCCAGCCCCATCGTCCGGCAGACCGTTTTCACTGGTCGTCCCCGGGCAACAAGGGCGAGCGCGCAATCCAATTTTTTTCTGCGGCGTACTCCACGGCTTCCTTGAGGATTTCGTTCTCCAAGGTTTTCTTGCCGAGCATGCGCTGCAGCTTGGCGATTTTCGCGCGGGCAGCCGCCAGTTCGGATGCGGGCACGACTGCCTCGCCAGCGGAGACGGCGGTCAAAGCCCCCTGGCGTTCGAGCTTGCGCCACTGGAACAGCAGTCCAGCCGAAACGCCTTCCTGCCGAGCGACCAATGACACGCTCATGCCTGGTTCGTAGGTTCGGCGCACCAGCGCCGCCTTCTCTGCGAGAGACCAGCGCCTGCGGCGCTGGTCCTTCACGACTACCTCGATTGACTCCGTATGCCTAGTCATATGCACAGTCCTGTTCCTATCTTCAAAGATAAGCGATAGGACGGGTCCGGGGAATCAGGGGGCTATTTCAAGCCTAGTATTGCGCAATTTCGTGTTCGCTGTAAAAGTCCCCGGCAGAGCGGGGCAGGTGTGCCTGCTTGGCGCTCTGTTCCAGTGGTGTGTCCGTGATGGTTGGGCTTTTGTGTTCGAGTTTCTGGCGGTGCTCCCGTTACCTTAAGACAATATGAGTCGAACCCGGTGCCTGAAAGTACGTCGTCAACTACGACCCAATTTTCGATGTATTCAGGATGCTTATTTGGCCAGTCTTGTATTTCTGTTGCTCGAAGTGATTGGTGAGTTTTTTCGGCGTGCACCAGTCGATGAACGGATTATGAGCGACGAAGTCGAGACCGCCGAGCGAAATTGTTTTGGAGATAGATTACTGGTCGACTAGCCACTGCCATGTTTTCGAGAGTACATACGCCGGTGAAAATTCCCGGTGAATATCGAACAGAAGCAGCTTTGCTTTGGCGTTGAATAGGTTATCCAAAGCGGGTCCTTCGGGTCGTCTTCGGATTGTGGTTTATGTGCCTCTTGAAATAATAAAAATGCGTCGTGGCATGACACGGTTTCGTTCAAGCATATAACTTTGTCAAAATCCAAGAATATTTGCGTATCGATATTTTGGGAAAGTATGTATTTCAAGAGCGGGCTTGGCCATGTCTACGGGATGCTTTCTATCCATGCTTTAATCCTGCTATGCACGTAATCATCTGATATCCCTTCCTCAGCAGGGCAGATGATGAGATTAGTCCATACACCTTTAAAAAATGTTGGCACGTCATCGAGGATGATGAAGTCCGATATTTCGTTGATGGATATAAATTCTCGTATCGCTTCCTCGCGGCCTAGGCCAGGTTGTCCGATGGAACCTTCGTACCAATTTTCTATTGGTTTCAAGAGCTCGTGTAGTTCGGTATCGCTCAGAAATAATCGCCAGGAGCTTGATACGACTACCGATATATCCTCATGCCCGTTGAGCAGATTTGCAAGTAAATAAAGATGCGTAAACGTATCGGGCCATCCGAGGAGTATTTGCTTTGGAGTGAGTGGTGGTTTCGCTCCAGCTATCGCCTTTGGTGAGTGTAAAACTCCGTCGAAATCCAGAAAAATGATTCTCTGCTTTAGTCGAGGATTTGGGGTCATTGAGCTCTCCTCGTTGCGTGCAGTTTCATTTTGCTGATTGCTGAGCTCTGAGAGACGAAAGAGCCCTTAGAGCTGATTCGATATATGTCCCTCCGCTTTCTCTTATGGTCGCGATTTCGCAAAAGCAAGTTCTGTCGATGACGGTGAATTTCGCGTTGTGCTTTTGAGCGTCGATGAGAACGTAGTAAGCCAGGGTGTCGAGAAAAGAACCTGGGACGACCGTAGGGAGGTCCTGGTCGTCTGGGCCGAAGAAGAGAGCGAGTTCGTTGCTTGCACTGTCAAACATCGCGAACCGTCCGGGTCCGCACTCAACGTAGGGCAGCCCGCTGGACTTGACGTACGCAAGTTCTAACGTTGCGAGGGCGCTTGCGGCAGGCGTGGCTGAGCCACCCAGGGAGGTGCAAGATTCCATGAGTAAATAAGTAATTGTTAATACATCAAAATAGTGTACACCTTTTTGGTGTAATCCTAAAACGTGTGCACGCTGGGCGCCCCTTAACTGTTAGACGCCGGACGCCAGCGCATGCCTTTGCACACAACAGAGCACGAGTTCTTACTTGTTTTGCTTCGTGAGCGTCGAGCAAAGTCTGGCATGTCGCAAGTTGAGCTTGCAGAGCGTCTGGGAGTCACGCAGCAGTACGTCAGCAAGGTCGAGGCGGGGCAGCGGCGGCTTGACGTATGCGAGTTTTACCGTTGGTGCGAGGCTCTGGGGGTGAGCAGCCGAGAGGTCTACGAGGAGTTCAGCACTACTTTGGATGGACGTCGCACATTGAGGGATAGCTGGGATACCTGAGAGAGTTTCGCGGGAGGCTTGCGCACTTTTCGTGGCGTCTTTGCAGGAGTCTTGATAGCTAGGGCATGCTTTGTTTGCAGCCTATCTAGCGTCGGGCGTCTCGACCGAGCCCTTGGAGCTTTGTACAGTCGACGAGGTGGCTGAACGCTTCGCCGTCTGGATGTTGGAGACGTCTGAGGGTGAGTTTTTACTTGCTGTCCTGCGCCCTGTCGCTCGCATTCGCTGCTCTGCGCGTGCAGTGAGCGTGAGAGGGTTGACCGTCGCAACCGGAGCCACGGTTTCCAACCAGGTCTCGCGCCCGAGAGCGCGGACGACACTCAGGAGCGTTTTTACGGTTGTACCGGCTCCGCCCTCAAGATTGCGCAAGGCGCGCACACTCACGCCTGAACGAGCGGCAAGCGTCTTCTGGTCCAGGTTCTTATTCAATCGCACCCGCTTGAGCTTCTCGCCCAAGTCGACTTCCATCTCTTCAACGGTTCGAGTTACTAACATCTCTTGCTCCGTAACTGCCCTCTATCTGCCGCCTATCCCGTGAAATTCGAGATAAGTGCCCCTTTAGGGTGCTTTATGGTGCACCATGCCTTGGTCAAGCTGCAAGCTGCACGAACGGTAGCTTAGCGATTCCTCCGCGGACAACCGGTCGCTTGGATGCCGGTAACGCCTGAGCTGGTGGGGATAGCGTCTGCTGACGCTTCGTGACAACGTAACTGGCAACCTGCCTGAGCGTCGGCTAATCGTTCGCTATAGACTCCGCCTCACATTTCTCTCGAATTTGCCAGCGGGGCGACTGCCATGCCATGGCGCCCACCATCATGGACACTCGTTCCCCGGTCAGAGGCATCGCAGCACTGACCTTCGCGCTGACCTTGAGCCAGTTTTTCCGGTCATGTTTGGCCGTCATGGCACCCGAGGTCCAACACGACCTGCAGCTGTCGCAGGCAGGCTTCGGCATGCTGTCGTCGTGCTACTTCGTGTCCTTCGGCATCGCACAGATACCGGTGGGCATTGCGTTCGATAAGTACGGAGTCGGTGCGCCCACGCGGATTCTTCTTGCTCTTGGCATTGCTTCGGCAGGCCTCTTTGCCCTTGCTCCCAACGGGTCGACCGCAATGCTTGCCCAGGTCGGTATGGGCTTGGCATGTGCGCCTATCTTCATGGGGTTGATGCACTACGCTTCAGAGGCACTGCCACCTCACAAATTTGCTGCCTCCGTCAGCCGCGCCAACGCTGCAGGCATGGTCGGTGCCTTATGTGCAACAGCTCCGCTTGGATGGGCAGTTCATGAGTTCGGATGGAGGCCGCCCATCTTCATTGCCGGCGTGTTGATGGCCGTAGCCTGCTACCTCGTCGCAACCCAGGTTAAGGATGCCGGGCACGCCGATGCGCAGGAGGATGGCAGTGCTGCGATGCTTGCTTCGAGCGCACGCCTGCTGTTCGTCCCGGCAATGTGGACCTTAATTCCCATGTGTATTGCCTTGGCCGCAGGGACAACGTTCCGGAATGCGTGGGGAGGGCCGTACCTGGCAGATGTGTTCGGTATGCCTGCCGGAAGTCGCGGAGTTGCTTTGGCGGTGTTGAGCCTTGCGGCTTTGCTCGCGGCGATGGCGTTGCCTTGGTTCGTTCACCGCTTTTCCCTGCGCCAGACCGTGCTCGCCTGGGCTGCAGCTGCTCTGGTTGCAGGTAGCGCCTTGGCACTGATGCCGAGCGTGGGCTTGTTCTTGGATGTGCCCCTAATGGCGGTGCTCGGCACCATCGGGGTTTTGCATCCATTGGTGATGGCCCATGGACGACTGCTGTTGGCTCCTGAGGTGCGCGGCCGTGGTCTGGGAATGCTCAATACGTTCGTTTTCTTGGGCTCAGGCGCCGCTGCTTGGGTGTTCGGACTTGTCGCTGATGCCAGCCTTGCGGCAGGCAGCTCGCCCTCGGCTGTCTACACCAGGATTTTTGGTCTTGCATCGGCCATGGTGCTCGTGGGCATCGTGGCCTATGCAGTCAGTCCGTCCTTGGCTCAGGCGGCCACCTCTCGACTCAAACGGGCCTCCTGAAGTGTTCCGTATGGCTAGCGCAGTCGCCCATGCCTTCCTATAATGGCTCGCATGGGGTGGCAGCCCTGCCGTTCGCACCCGCTACGGGTATGGTGAATCTGTCCTAGCTTTCTTTCTGTCCACTGGTTCCACTCCGGTGCCGACGTAACGCGAACCACGTCTTCGAAGCGCATCGGTTATGGGAAAACCATGGATAACCAATTGCAAGGCGATGATTTGCTGGGCGCTTTGAAGGCGCGTGCTGGAGAGCTGCAGGCGCAGCTTTCTCTGAGCGGGCAGGTGCTTAATAGGGGAGCAGCACTGGAGGCGGCAGCTCGGGAGGAGGGCTTCCGCGACTGGAACGCTGCCTCTGCCGCGGCGCGACTTACCCAGACAACAGTAGTGCCGTCCCGTCTGTTGAGCTCATCGGCAAGTGAGCGTCCGCCGGCGCCCAAGGATGTGTGGGACTTGAACCGGCACTCCACTTGGCACCTTGACATCTGGCGCCTGATGTCCGATTTCATCGGACCGGACGTCAAGAAGGCTTTTCGCAGCAATCCGCCCGAGTACCTTGTGTCCGACGACCTCACTTGGCTCGACGACCTCGTGCTGGAGGTCCGCGGCATCCATGTGGATTCGAAAGCCGAGCTGGCAGAGCGGCTGCTCGACCGGTACCGTGCAATTCGCGCATGCCACGGCACTTCTGCGCCCACGGTCGACTCCTTTTACAAGCAAGGCCTTCGCCCGCTGGATATTCAGGAGTTCCATGACCAGGCTCGCAAAATCTTTCTGAGCGGGGAGTACTCTGAGTTGTCGGAGGACAATCTGGAAAGGGCCATGGAGTACGTCAGCCCGGTCACGCGAGAGGGCCGCGTATATTTCGAAGCCAACGAACGCTTCTTGATAGAGATGTGTGGCCACTACATGCTCTATGGCAGCGAGTACCTGACGGCATTAGCTGCCAACCTTGGGGGCACGCGCGACTATCGCCGCGTCTTGAAGAATCGATTCGACCCCACACTGTTCGTGTGTGATGTGCCCCTGGAGAACCTCCATCCGGGCACGGTGGCGGAGTTCGCGGGTACCGCGCTCGAGTCGATTTTTCAGGAGTTGCTGGATGGACCTACCTACGCACCTGATAAGTGGCGTGGTGCTGGCTTCAGCATACGGGTGCCGCTTGAACCATCGTGCATCGTGGGGCACTGGCACCCGACCATCAAACGTGACCCGCTGCGTTGAGCGAATGGCGCCACATCCTGCATGTGCGTGATGTGGCGCTACGAACCTAGGTTGATTAGGCTTTGCGCTTCTGACTGGCCTCAAACTGCTGCCAAGCCTGCTTCATCGCCTTAATTGCCGCCTCTGTAGCGAAGCGAGAGTTCAGGTAGGAGACGG
The DNA here is from genome assembly GCF_000799035.1 of Delftia sp. ZNC0008. NCBI lineage: Bacteria > Pseudomonadati > Pseudomonadota > Betaproteobacteria > Burkholderiales > Comamonadaceae > Delftia > Delftia sp. ZNC0008. The sequence continues at coordinate 54,520 of NZ_JTKZ01000068.1, read as the reverse complement.
CTTCATCGGCTGACTGAACATCCACTGGGAATTTTGTGTCTCCGAGGACATCTGTTGCCAGGTCACCCACCGGAGAGTCCTTACCTTTGCGGCGTTCGAGCCAACGGTGGAAGGTGCTCCGCGAGTTCTGAAAAATCACAGCCTCTCGGCGGGCTTCGTCCTCAAGCATGTTGTGAGCATTGGCAGGGCGCATGTGGGCTCTCTCGTTGGAAGGGAGATGCCATCGCGTCAAGGCCTCGAGTGCGCGCCCGAGTGTTTCCCTACGGTTATGTTTTTCGAGGAAGTGCTCCGGTGCCACGAACTCGTCGCAGCTGCGGCAGTAGAAGCGAGTCAGGTCCGCGTCGTGCTGGTCACCATGGAGGTACTGGCGGCTCCTGCTTCCAACCACGACAGCGGTTGGCTCTGGGATTGGGAGCATAAGGCGTGCTGTTGGCGCTGAAGTCACGGGCTTGGCCGTGGCCGCGGCTTTGCTGTGCTTGTGCATCAACGACCAATTTGCATAGCCGTGCTTATTGGCCAAGCGGTCTTGAGCTTCGTACAGAGGGATGGACTCTTTGCGTTCAAGCCTTCTTGCTGCCCGCCGCAGCTGTTCAAGACGAGCAAGAGTGAGAGGGGTAGCCATGGTTTTCTCCAAGGTCACCGTGGAAAGACGCGCCCACACATCAAGCCGTAGTGACCGCAGGTCAAAACCAAGACTCAAAGAAGAAATTCGCTGTCGCGAACGACTACGCCAGTGTGGGCGGGCGAGCCTGCGGAATGCTCTTCGTGTGAGTGTATCCCTTGCTGGACCATCGCAGCAGGTGGCTCAGCGACAGGGCCCGTCTGTGATGAAACGTGCACCGAAGCTCCTGCAGCGGTCCGCGGTCGATGAAGAGTTCATTGAACTGCCGGCAGCCCTGAGGGCGAAGAACTCATTCACGACTACAACGCATCCTCGCGCACGCCGGCGTTGACCTCGGCTGACTTGTTCGACTTCTTCATAGCTTCATCTTCTCAAGGGTGGAATCCTCCCCAAAACCCGGAGCGGTTCAGTGGGGTCTTGGGTGACTTAGTGTGGAATTTTGAAGGCTGACGCTTTGAGTTTCTATCTGTAACATGTGCCTCTGATATGAGAGCTGCAGATTTCGTCTGGAGCATGTTCTGTAGAGAACTCTTAGAGGTGCGAGCGATGTCAGAAACGACTATTCCTGTTCCTACCGGGAGCATTAAGCTTCGGTTCCTTGAGCTTTGCCAGTTTCGGCGATTGGGCAATGTTCAAGTCGACATTGACCCGAAGACGACAATTCTAGTTGGGGCCAACAACAGCGGGAAAACCTCCATCTTGGCCGCGCTTCGTCACTTCTTGGCTGATGGTTCGGCGTTCGGCGCTTTCGACCTGAGTCTCTCCCAATGGCCCAAGCTTCGCTCCATCGGGCAGCAGTGGGAGGCACTGACTGAGGACCCATCCACTGTCCTTGGCCCCAATGACCCGTGGGAAAAGCAGCTCCAATTATTGCTCTCAGCAATGCCAACTCTTGACCTCTGGTTCGAGGCGGAAGCGGGCATGTACCACTACGTGGCGCCTTTCTTGTCCAGGTTCAGTTGGAAGGGTGGGGCCGTAGGCTTGCGTCTGCGGCTTGAGCCGGTGGCGGACGTTGTGGAGCTCAAAAAGCTTGCGTGGGCCTATAGCCTGGCCCGGACACCGGTGAAAGACATGGGTGATGACTCGCTTGCCTGGCCCATAGACCTGCTTGACTTCTGGCTTAGGGAGCCATCAAAGCTTGGGCAGGTTTGCGCATACAAGCTTGATGCTGACAACAATCCGATGAGCGGGATGGTGAGCTATGTTAAGCAAGAACTTCCAGCAAATGCCGTAGCCATTGAGCGGAAGAGCCTGTCAAAGCTGATACGTGTTGACTTCGTGGCTGCGCAGCGAGGACTTGGGAGTGAAGAGGCGGAGTCGCGCTCTACTTCTGGTCCGCATCGGGTCGGCATGTTTTCCAACCAGCTTCTGCAGTTTGCTCGAAAGCACCTGAACGTGACCAGTTCCGGGCACGGGCATCGCGCAGACCTCATCAAGGCGGTGGCTGATGCACAACGAGACTTGGACAAGAAAATTCATGAGGCCCTTGCCGACTCTGTAGAGCAAGTGAAGGAGTTGGGCTATCCAGGGTTGCATGACCCTCAGGAAATTCGCTTCCGCACTCGCATTCAAACTGCGGACCTGCTGAACCATGGAACTGCGGTCCAGTACAGCATGCAGAAGGAGTCCCTTGAAGAGCTTTTGCCTGAGTACTCCATCGGCTTGGGGTATCAGAACCTCCAGTCCCTAAGCTACCAACTGGTTTCTTTTAAAGCCGCTCGGCTACGACCTGAAAAGGGTTCACCCCCGCCCGTTCATCTGGTGATGATTGAAGAGCCGGAAGCCCATCTGCATGTGCAGGTCCAACGCATTTTTCCCGCTAAGGCTCACAAGCTCATCAGCCCGACGCAGAAGGATGCTTCTGCGCTGACGAGCCAGCTGCTCATCAGCACTCACTCGAGTCATTTGGCTCATGCAGAGAACTTTGACAGACTGCGGTATGTGCGCCGCATTGCAAAGAGTTCTACCAACTCAATGCCGACCACTGAGGTGGTCAACCTGGGGCAAGTTTTTGGCGACGACAAGCAGACCCGACAGTTTGCTGAACGCTACTTTCGCGTGCAGCACACAGACCTGTTGTTCGCCAACGCAGCCATCTTCGTCGAGGGTGTGGCGGAGCGCATGCTTGTTCCGCTGTTCATTGAGCGGGATTTCCATAATTTAAGCAGCAGGTATGTCTCCTACCTTGATATCGGCGGTAGCCATGCACATCGACTTCGTCCGCTCTTGGAGAAGCTCAAGATACCCACCGTCATCATCACGGATATTGACCCTGTGGGAGAGCAGAACGAGTCGACGGATGGCGATGGCTCCTTAGAGAAGCTAGTGGCCGTCGCAAACGTCGGCCAGCCCGGACTGCAATGCGGTAACCACACCTTGCGAGGTTGGCACCCCAAGCTGCACTCGCTGGATGACTTCAAAAGGCCGGATGAAGGAAAACTGGTGTGGAGCGAGATACCCGGCTGTGTAGTGCGATTCGCTTGGCAGCTCCCGGTAGGTGAGGTAGATGGTCCCTGGCCAAGTACGTTTGAAGACTCCCTCATTCTTACCAATGTCGAGTGGTTTAAGTCACTCATGGTGACTCAGCGTGACGAGGCTGGCGTCCGTATCAAGCCACCTATTGGCGCTTTAGGGGCTGTAGGTAGGCGGGCGACGAAGGCCGCCAATAGTACGGAGTTGCTCCATGAGCTTCATAAACTGATGCATGGCAGCTTCAGCAAAGGTGACTTTGCTGCCAGCTTGTTTGAGATGATTTCGGCCCAGGAGCCCGTTGTCTGCCCCGAGTACATATCCGATGCGCTGGGATGGCTGCAAACCCAGTTGGAGCCTGAGAAGAAGCCCGAAACGGACCTTGGGACTATGCCAGAACCAAGAGCCGAAGGGTCGATGGCATCGGAGCTGTCCGCATGACCGCGGCGGTTGATGCTCAGGAAAAGGACCTTGACGCAGGCGTCGTCGAGGAAATCTGTGGATATCTGACCGAGACGCCTCCGCGAAGCTTCTTCCTTTTTGCTGGGGCGGGCTCGGGCAAGACGTACACGTTGATTGAAGTGCTGCGGCGCCTCACGGGAGTTACCGCCCACGAAAAGGGTGGCCAGGTCGCGCGGAGCCTGCGGATGTACGGCCGTTCAATTCGAGTGGTGACTTACACCAAGAACGCTGTGGCCATCATCAAAGGGCGGCTTGGTGAGAATGACTTGGTCGGAGTTTCGACTATCCATGCATTTTGCTGGGAGCTTATCAGTGGCTTTGACGATGACATACGTGAAGCGTTGATATCGCTGAAGGAAGCGAAGCACGCCAAAGACACTGCCGCTGGCTTGAGCAAGCCTAAGGGCATCACTGCAGCAAAGCAGCGGGACCTAGACAAACTACTTGCGGACATCGAAGCCATCCGGCAGACGGAGACATTCATCTATCACCCGGACCGGGACACTTATGGCCCTGGCGCGCTGGTCCACAGCGACGTGCTTGGAGCCACTGCTTGGCTTATAGAAAGGCGTCCAACACTTCGAACGGTTCTGAAGGACCGTTACCCGGTAGTACTGATTGACGAGTCGCAAGACACGATAGAGGGAGTTTTGGATGCGCTTTTAGCTGTTGCGGAGCCACGGGGAAGCGGGCTCACGCTGGGTCTCATCGGGGACCATAGGCAGCGAATCTACTTGGAAGGGCACGATGACTTGCCGAGCCATGTGCCAGCGAGTTGGGCCACGCCTGAGCTGAAGATGAACCGTCGAAGCCAGCGTCGAATCGTTGACCTCATCAACGACATATGGGCCGCTGACCTTGATGGCCGGACCCAACCCGCCACGGGCGTGAAGCAACATCCTCGAAAAGATAAAAATGGGGGAATTGTGCGAATTTTCGTTGGCCTCAATGACCTCTCGGACGACGAGAAGGTGGCTGGAGAGCGTTGGTGCGCAGACCACATGAGGGCGGCAACAAGTTCTGCATCCTGGGATGATGGCTACCAAACGCTGGCTCTGGAACACAAGCTCGTTGCGAAGCGCGGCTCGTTCGTTGAAGTGTTCGAGGCCATGGACCTGCTGGACCCGAACTCATCTTCACCCAGCGGCAGCTTCGAGAAAAAGGGCCCTGCCGCTGCTCGGCTGATGCTCAGTGAGCTTGCTCAGTTGGAAGCGTGCCTTAACGATGACGGTACGCTCAATGAGTTCTTGGCAACAGAGGTCCTTCGACAACATAAGTGCCTTGATGGAATACCGGAAGATGCGCTGGCAAGAGAAAGCCGCATTGATGAAATGCTCGTTGCTTTGAGCGATTTCGCCAAGGCCTGTTCTACTCCCGCGGCTAGTGTGGAGCAAGTTCTCCAGCCTATTTTGACGGCACGTATTTTTGAGGTAGATGCAAAGCTTTCCGCGGCTTTTGCTGACAAGTCTCCCGCGCCACCACCTCCTCAGAAGAAATCAGATGAAGCCAAAGTGGACAGGCTCAAACGCGGCTGGTCTGAGCTATTTGCGGCGCCTTGGAGTCAGCTTCGAAAGTACCGCACCTACCTGGCGGGCGGCTCGGAACTTGCAACCCATCAAGTGGTTAAGGGTTCGGAGTTCAAAAACGTCATGGTGGTGATGGATGACAAGATGGCCGGAGGCACGCTCTTTTACTACGACAAGATTCTTGGTGGATTGGCGCTCAGCGCAACTGACCGAGCTAACGCTGGCAACGGGGTCGAAACAACCATTGACCGGACACTGCGCCTTCTTTATGTGACTTGTAGCCGCGCAGAGGAGTCTCTGGCTCTGGTTCTCTGGTCCCATAACCCGGCTGCTGCACTTTCGCACCTTCGTACGAATGGATGGTTTGCTCCGGAGGAGGTGGTCGAGATTCCGTAGCCTTAGTTCTCTGCATTTTTTCTCGAGCTATAGCAGCCTCCAGGGTGGCTCGGTAAAGGTCGTTAGAGGCCTGTCGTCGCATTTGAGATGCATGTCATGCATGGGAGCAGGTCATGCAGGAGCCTCATCGGGGCGCATGTTCGACGGCTCGTTGTTTAGTTGCTTTCAGGTGTGATGATTCTGAAGAAGGTGTTGCAGTGCATTGACGGGCGAGCCAGCATTAACTTCAAAATGCCATCAGATATTCTCCGCTGAAAGTGGAAATGAAAAAGAACTATGTAACCCTCCTAGAGAGGTTCGGCTTAAATTAAAGAGTCGTTGTGAATCGCCGCGAGGCCAGTTATGTGCCTGTATATTTTTTTAAAGGAATCTTCAATGGCTGTTGTTCTTAAAGTTGGGTTTCGTGGCTTGAATGAGGATTACCGGAAGGTAAGGCTGCTTGAGCATGGACTGGAAGGTGCTTGCAAACCTGCGGTTACGGTAGTGACGGGGCACAATGGTTCGCAAAAAAGTACGTTATTACGGCATATTGCTAATTATTTGATATCACCTGAGGAGTTTAATGCTGAAAATAATATTCACCTACTTACTCCTGCACCTTCACCGCATCTGCTATGCATTTCTGGGTCTACGGCAGATAGGTTCCCTCAACGAGAAAGACCTGGTCGTGGTCGAAATAATTTCGACGTGCCAAACTATACGTATGTTGGGCAGCGCGTAATGAACAACCTTCTCAGTCGCAAGGCGCCTATGGAGACAGTGCTGGCCCTTGCTTTTGCATCTGAAAAAATGGAAAGGTTTGGCTGGGGATTCTTCAAACAAGCGCATGCTCATGCGGGAATTTTTCCTGAGGTAAAGTGTACCTTTGGTTTTAAATTTCCATCTAAAGATATTTTCGATATTAAAGATTCTATTGAATTAATTTCTCGGAGCAATAGTCGCGAAAGCGCTAGGGCGCATGTGGGTGTTAGATTTTCTCAATCTATGGCAAGATGGATTCTGAAGGAATTTTCTGAAGCCGATATACAAGAACTCCAGGAATATATTGAGGGGCGGGTGCGTTACAGGAATATCTCTGTAAATTTGAAAGATACTGGTCCGGCTTCAGAGATGCTTTCAGTGAGTGCTATACGCCTTGGTTTGCTTATTGGGATAATAAAACTTAGGGAGGTCGAAGTTCATAGTATCAGGGGTGGGGATTCCTTTTCATTGTTTGAGCTTAGCTCTGGTGAGTACAATATGTACTCGAGTATATTGGCTGTGGGTTTTGGGGTGAGTGAGGATACAGTTCTTTTATTTGATGAGCCAGAAAATAATCTTCATCCTCAATGGCAGAGGGACCTAATGAGTGCTGTTTTCGAAGTCTGCTCGAAAGTTATGTCTTCCAACGGTCATGTCATTATTAGTACACATTCTCCTCTAATTGTGGGTTCGGCACCTGACCTGAGTTCAGTAGTTGACATCACCCCTGAATCTGCAAAGACTTCCATCGTCCATTATGGGGCCTCTGCAGATGAACTGCTACTTAGGCAGTTTGGCGTCGGCTCTAGTCGCAACAAGGTGGTGGTGGATACAGTTCAACGAGCCATTTCTTTTGTAGAGCGAGGTGATTTTGATAATAAGAATTTCCTAGCGCTAGTTCCTGAATTGCTAGATATTCGCAGAGCATTAACTATGGACGACCCGATGATTGAGGTTATCGATGCATTAATTGGGAAAGAGGTGGTTGAATGAATATGGTTTTTCAGATAATCTCCCCGACACCCAATTACCCTGATGGTACGTCCGCAGCCCTTCTTGCGGGACTCGATTGGGATAGCGGTGTAGGAAAAGCTATCATCAAGAAGTTCAAGGACGGTTTGAAAAAATCACTTTTTGATATCCAAGGTGGGGTTTGTTGTTTTTGTCGTCGCGCTTTATACGATGACTACGCAAATCACCTGGAGCATTTTCTTGAGAAGAAGATTTATCCAGAGTTCACATTCGAAATTAGAAATCTTGCTCTATCTTGCGGGACATGCAATTCAAACAAAGAAAAAAATTTCAAGAGATTTAATAAGACCTACAAAAAGATATACTCAATTTCACTCGGAGCAGGCGCACGTCACGTTCCTGCCTTACACGGTCAGCTGCCACCGGGCTCCGGGTTTCCGGTTACCCCCTCCAGCTTCCGATGGGTCAGCCCACACTTTCATCAATATTCGCAACACATCATTTTGAAGAGGGGCTGGGTCTTCACAGGCCTGACTCCACAGGGGCGGCGGACGATTTCAGGTTGCGAGCTTAATGATGTGGCTGTCCTTGAAGAGCGCGCCTTACAGACTCGGTTGGGGCGACGTGGCGGGCGGCTTTCCTTGCTGGTAGGTGCAGCTGCAGAGCTTTCCACGCATCGAGCTGCAGATGTCTATAAGGCGGTGGCCAAGGTGCTCATTCGTCGAAGAGAAGCTGCGACGACATAATCCCTTTTATGGCAGCACATCCATACGGCGTTGGATTTATCCGGTAGCGCTCGACGCATCCATGGTTATTAGGCACGAGCTACAAACGTTCCACTACATCGATTCATTGTGTATGGGATTGCTTCAGATGCTGTTCGACTGCAGCGGAACTCGTGCCAACTGCTTTCACCGCGGCCTTCAACTGCTCCGGGGTCACGTTGAATTTCTTGGACCAGTCGCGCAGTTCGTAGTCTTCGTTCACATCGATGCGCGTGCGGTCTTGACCGCCGGTCTTGGTCTTGTCGTCAGACATATCGCTCTCCTAGTACAGGGGCCAATGCCCCGCTGGAGTCGATGGTCGGTCTCATTCGCCCAGGGCAAGGCCAGTGTGGCCCCATAGCGGCTGCCAGCCTGTTCCGACATGTGCTTTCCTAGGGGCAGTGACGTTTCAAAAACAGGGTAGCACTAGCACAGAGCCCCAGTGGTATGCCAGCTCATACAGCTGGTTCTTGACGCCTGTTTGGCGTGTTATGGGGAGATTTTCTTAGATTAGATACAGGCTTGACGCTAATAAAGTCCTGAGATGTAACGGTGGTGGATGTGACGTCTTCCTTGCAGACACTGGTGCGCGCTTCGTGGTACTGTATAAAAAAACAGGTTCCCAGCCATGTCCACCCTACCGAACTACGCTCAACACGATGCTGCTGGCCGCAATGCTGCGCCCCTGCGCGCGTTCGTCCAGTCTTCCGGCCTCTCCCAGGTAGTCTGGTGCGGCAACGAGCTGGGTTCGCAGATTGTGGAGACGGTGTCTTCCGGGTGGCCCGAGTTGGACAAGGAGCTACCCGGTAGTGGGTGGCCGCGCCGCTCGGTCACCGAGGTGCTGACGGCCCAGCCTTCAGTTGTTGAGTGGCGGTTGCTTGCACCAGGTTTGCGCCCCATCATCGAAGCAGGTGGCCAGGTCGTTGTCATCGGACCGCCGCGCAACCCACACCTCCCTGGTCTGACCCATATGGGTCTGAACGACAGGCAGCTGGTGTGGATTAAGGCTGATGTCCCGTCTGAGAGGCTTTGGGCCACCGAACAGCTCATCAAGTCCAACTCTGCGGGCGCCATCATTGCGTGGCTGCCGAAAGCCCGACCCGACCAGCTGCGTCGACTCCAGGTGTGCTCTCAGGGCTGCGAAGCGCCAGTTTTCTTGTGCCGCCCTGAGGTCGCTCAGCACGAGTCATCTGCTGCACCACTACGCGTACAGGCTTCAGCTGGTCTGGACTGGGAACTGAACGTACAAATCCTGAAGCGACGGGGGCCGCAGCAGGAACACTCCCTGGTGCTTGCATCTGTGCCAGGTGGACTTGCATCGGTCCTGACCCCAAGATTGCGCCGCCCGAGTTCACTCATCACTCCAGAGGTTCCCCATGTTGTGGGTCGCCCTGCTACTGCCTTCCGGCCCGCACACGTCGCCGCTTGATGACCAACTGCGTGGACTCTCGATGTATGCGCTGCAGTTTTCGCCGCGCACAGCCATTGTTGAGAACGCGGTAGTCGTCGAGCTGGAAGCGAGCGTTCGGTTGTTCGGTGGCAAGCGGGCCCTACGAGACCGCATCGTTGCAGAGGTTCCCGCGTTGGGGGTTGAGCAGATAGCTTGGTCCTCCACCAGTCTGGCCGCATTGGCATGTGCTCGGGGTGGGCATGAAAACGGCATCAAGGGCGCGCTGACGACCCTTCTGGACCCACTGCCGATGGAGACATTGGCTGCGGTGAAGCCGCACCTGACAACGTTGACGCAATTGGGCTGCCGAACGCTTGGCGATGTCAGGGCATTGCCACGGGGCGGGATAAGCCGGCGTTTCGACAAGCAGCTTCTGACAGCGCTAGACCAGGCGTATGGGTTGCGCCCGGAAGCCCACAACTGGGTTGAAGCACCGGAGGTTTTCAAAGCCCGTCTTGAACTCATGTCTCGTGTCGATTCCGCTCCGGCGCTTTTGTTCGGGACCCGCCGACTGATGCTTCAAATGTGCGGATGGCTTGCTGCCAGAAATGCGGGTACGACCTCGTTCTGTCTGCGCTGGGTCCACGATGCCATGCGAGCACGCGACGCTGGAGACGGCGGCGAACTGACTGTGCGAACTGCAGAGCCCATGCGCGATGTGGAGCATCTATGTCGCCTGCTTGCTGAGCACCTCGCAAAAGTTGAGCTCGCTGCCCCCGCGGGCGACCTTGAGCTGGAAGCCTTGGATGTGCATCCTTTGGAAGAGCTCAGCCGGTCGTTACTGCCCGACCCGGTCCAGTCCGGTGAATCTCTCACACTGGTGCTCGAGCGAGTCGCCGCGCGGCTTGGCGCGGAGAAGGTCGTACGTCCTGTCGTTGTGGAAGACCACCGGCTGGAGTGGATGGCACAGTGGCAGCCCGCTCCCGAGCCACTTCCCAGGAAACGTGCACGCAGCAGCCGCTTCCCGCAGCCCAGCTTCATCCTGTCAGAACCATTGCGCTTGTCGATGCGCGGGGACAAGCCGATGTACCAAGGCGTGCTGCAGCTGCTTGCCGGGCCGCACCGGGTCGAAGGCGGGTGGTGGCAGAGGCTTGATAACGGCGGGGAGGAATACACAGGCAATGTCGCTCGCGATTACTGGGTGGCTCAAAGTCCACATTGCGGCGTGCTCTGGGTCTTTCAGCAGCGGCTGGCCGGGGACCAGACCGCGTGGTACCTCCATGGAGCTTTCGCATGAGCAACAGCATCGATACGCGCGCGGGCATCCCGGCGTATGCAGAGCTGCGGGCTCTCAGCAATTTTTCGTTCCTCAAGGGAGCAAGCTGGCCGGAAGAGCTTGTGAAGAGGGCCAAGGCCCTTGGCTACAGCGCGATTGCGGTGTGCGATGAATGTTCGATGGCCGGTGCCGTTCGGGCCCATGTGGCCAGCAAAGAGCATGACTTGAAGGTGCTGCACGGCAGCCAGTTTCAGGTTGTGTGTGATGCACCCTTCACCTTGGTCGTCATAGCGCGCAACATCGAGGGATACGGCAACGTTTGCGAGTTCATCACAAGCTTGAGACGCTCAGCAGAGAAGGGCACCTACCGGCTCGAACTGGACGCCATTGAGCCTTCGGCACTGGCAGACTGCGTGGTCCTGGTTTCGCCGGCCCGCGAATCGACCGACGCCCAGTTGGAGACCATTGCACGATGGCTGCTCAACAGCTTCATCGGTCGGTGCTGGCTCGCTGTAGAGATGCAGCGTGTGCTGGATGACGAGATGTGGCTGTACCGCATGCGTTTGGTGAGCGAGCTGACCGCGATTCCGCTGGTCGCGTCGGGAGACGTCCGAATGCATCTTCGGTCCCGCAAGATGCTCCACGATGTGATGACAGCGACTCGGGTCGGACGCCCGCTCACTGACTGTGGCCTTGACCTCGAGCTCAACAGTGAGCAGCACATGCGCAGCCGTGTTTTGCTGGCACAGCGCTTCCCGGAAGACTTGCTCAACGAGACATTACGCGTTGCAGAGCGCTGCACCTTTTCGCTCGATGAGCTGCGATACCAGTACCCCTCGGAGGTGGTGCCGGAGGGGCAGACCCCTGCAAGTTACCTGCGGCAACTCACATACGACGGCGCCGGCCGCCGTTGGCCAGGTGGCATGCCCGCGAAGGTCCAAGCCCAGATAGAACATGAGCTCGAGCTCATATGCGAGTTGAACTACGAGCACTACTTTCTGACTGTGGCAGACATCGTACGTTTCGCACAGTCTCAGGGCATCTTGTGCCAAGGCCGCGGGAGCGCTGCAAACAGCGTGGTCTGCTACTGCATAGGCGTGACGGAAGTGGACCCTGCTCGGATGAGCGTCCTCTTCGAACGCTTCATCTCCCGCGAACGAAATGAGCCACCGGACATAGACGTCGATTTCGAGCACCAAAGGCGTGAAGAGGTTATTCAGTACCTGTATCGAAAGTACGGAAGAGACCGAGCCGCCCTGACCGCAGTCGTCATCAAGTACCGGGCGAAGATGGCCTTCAAGGATGTTGGTAAGGCTCTGGGCATCCCGCTCGAGCAACTGGAGGCGCTGGCGTCAAACTTGGCTTGGTGGGATGGCAGCGAGGTACTGGAGCAGCGTGTTGCGGAGTCCGGCCTGGACCCTTCCAAACTCGTGGTGCAGCAGCTGATGAAGCTGACTTCCCAGCTCATCGGAATGCCTCGGCACATGAGTCAGCACCCTGGCGGCTTTGTGCTCACGAAAGGGCCCCTCAAGCGGCTCGTGCCCATCGAAAACGCATCGATGGAAGACAGGACCATCTGCGAATGGGACAAGGATGACCTCGATGCGCTGGGATTGCTGAAAGTGGATGTGCTGGCGTTGGGGATGCTGTCCGCTATACGGCGCTCCCTCGAGTTCGTCAGCATGCGAAAAGGCTACGCTTTCTCCATGCAGGACATCCCTGCGGAGGACCGCGCGACGTACCAGATGATTTCGCGGGCAGACACGGTGGGCGTATTCCAAATCGAGTCCCGGGCTCAGATGTCGATGCTGCCCAGGCTCAAGCCGCAGTGCTTCTACGACCTCGTCATCGAAGTCGCGATAGTGCGGCCAGGCCCGATACAAGGGAACATGGTGCATCCGTACTTGAACAGGCGTCAGGGGAAGGAGCCTGTGGAGTACCCCAGCGAAGCGCTGAAAGAAGCGCTTGGTCGGACCCTTGGGGTTCCCATTTTTCAGGAGCAAGTCATGCAAGTGGCAATCCTGGCTGCAGGCTTCACTGCGGGCGAAGCAGACCAACTGCGAAGGTCAATGGCTGCATGGAAGCGTAAGGGCGGGCTCCAGCAGTACTACGACAAGATAGTCACAGGTATGACGTCACGCGGGTACGAGCGCGCCTTCGCGCACCAGATTTTTGAACAAATCAAAGGCTTCTCTGAGTACGGCTTCCCTGAAAGCCACGCGGCCAGTTTCGCGCTGCTTGTCTACGCCAGTTGCTGGCTTAAAAAGCATCATCCTGCCGAGTTCCTCGCAGCTCTTCTCAACTCCCAGCCGTTGGGTTTCTATTCGCCATCACAGCTTGTGCAAGATGCTCAGCGGCACGACGTGGAGGTGCGTGCGGTGGACGTGATGTACAGCGACTGGGACTGCACCCTTGAGGACCTTCCGGACCCTCCCGCTGTGCGTCTGGGCATTCGCCTAATAGATGGCTTCAAGGAAGCATCGGCTGGGCGCATCATGGCGGAGCGCGCGCATGGTCCGTTCGATGACCCAGAGGACTTGGCTCACAGGGCGAAGCTGGAGCAGCACGAGATGAAGTTGCTTGCGGGCGCTGATGCACTGCGAAGCCTCTCTGGCCATCGTCGCCAACAGGTTTGGCAAGCTTCGGCGTTGCGACGCGCACCCGAGCTCCTGCAGGGCGCCCCGGTCGATGAAGACTTCCTTGAACTGCCCGCTGCCCTTGAAGGCGAAGAGGTCGTCCACGACTACAACACCGTCGGTCTCACGCTGCGCAGCCATCCGATGCTGCTGTTGAGGCCCGAACTCGAAAAGCATCGCTTGGCCCGGGCCTCGGACCTTGACCGGGTACGTGCAGGACAGATGGTTCGCTACGCCGGCATCGTCACGGTCCGTCAGCAGCCCGAGACAGCAAAGGGGACGGTGTTCATCTCGCTTGAAGATGAGACCGGCAATGTGCAAGTCATCGTCTGGCCTCACCTCAAAGAGCGGCATCGCCCCGAAGTGTTGCGCTCAAAGCTGCTCGCGGTGTATGGGCGGTGGCAACGCGAGGGCGACGTGAAGAACCTCATTGCCTTCAAGCTCAAAGACCTGTCGCACATTCTGGGTGGGCTGTCCACGACTTCCCGCGACTTCCATTAACAGCATGTGCTGAGTGGCTGCTGCCGGTCGCGAAACGTTTTGCATGGGCAGATGCCGCGCAAGCGCACCGAGCACTGGAGGCGGGGCACTCTGAGGGAGCGGTGGTGCTCACGACCTAAGCGAGCCGGTCATTGCGATAACACAAAAGAAAGGGCCTATGGGGCCCTTCTTTCAGAGAATCAGAATGGCTCGGAAGTCATTCACATTCGTGTGGGTCGGGCCGGTTACGAACAGGTCGCTGAGCTCGGAGAAATATCCGTAGGAATCATTGCGCTCCAGGAAGTCGCTCAACGACAGCTTGGCGTCACGGGCCCGAGCGAGGGTGTCAGGGCACACGAAGGCGCCTGCATTGCCCTCGACTCCATCGATGCCGTCCGTATCCGCAGCCAATGCCCACACGTTGGCTTCTTCACGCAGGCCAGCCACCAGACCCAGGCAGAACTCACCAGCTCTGCCACCGCGACCACGGGGTCCTTCTTTGACGCTCATGTTGACCGTGACGGTGGTCTCACCGCCCGATAGCAGCAACAGTGGAGTGCGATTGGCGCTTGAGTTCTTCATGAAAGCCCGAGCCATTGCTGCGTGCTCCATACCAACGACGCGGGACTCACCTTCGATGTCGTCTCCAAGGATTCGCACATCGAGGCCCAGCCGTTTCGCCTCTACGGCTGCTGCGCCAAGCGCTTGTTGGGGCGTGGCTATCAGCCGCACTTCGTTTTTGGAAAACCGAGGGTCATTGAGCTTGGGGGTTTCCAGCCTGCCAGCCTCAAGCGCTTCGCGCACTGCGTCAGGTACCGAGATGTCGTACTTTTCCAGGACGACCAACGCATCAGCGCAGGTGGATGCGTCCCCAACGGTGGGGCCGCTGGCAATCACCGATACATCGTCACCAGGCACATCGCTGATTGCCAGCGTGATAACTCGCGCGGGGTGGCACGCGGTGGCAAGGAGGCCGCCTTTGATGCGCGAGATGTGTTTGCGTACGCAGTTGATTTCACGGATGTCCGCGCCGCATTCCAGCAAGGCCTGATTGATGCGCTGCTTCTCTGCCAGGTCCATTCCCTCGATGGGCAAGGTCAGCAGGGCTGAGCCGCCTCCGGACATGAGGCAGACCACCTGGTCGTCTTCGGTCAACCCGTCGGTCAATGCAAGCATCCGAACGGCAGCCTCGTAGCTAGCTTGGTCCGGAACAGGGTGGGATGCCTCAATGACTTCAATACGGTCGGACAAGCCTTGCGGCCGCGGGGGCGTGTGGCGGTAGCGTGTGACCACAAGCCCGCTCATCGGGGCGTCCGAAGGCCAGGTGGCCTCCATTGCATAGGCCATTGCTCCAGCTGCCTTGCCTGCCCCGAGAACCAAGGTGCGTCCCTTGGGCGGTGCAGGCAGGAAGTCTTTGAGCGTCTCGGACGGTTGCGCGCGCCGGACCGCAGCGTAGTAGAGCCGCTCGAGCAGCTCACGAGGATTCAGGTTCGAGTCCATCGGCGGTCAGTTCACCACGTTGACTGGCATGCCTTGTACGAAAGCTTCGATGTTGTCGATGAGCTGGTCGGCGAGGCCTTGAATGGCTTCCTGAGAGGCCCACGCAACATGCGGCGTCAGAATGAAGTTGGGCAGGTCGAGCAGTGACATGAAGGGGTGGTCTGCCGGCGGTGGCTCCTGGGAGACCACATCAAAGCCTGCGCCGCCGAGAAGACCCGAACGCAGGGCATCTGCCAGTGCTGCTTCATCGACGAGGCCACCGCGTGCGGTGTTGATAAGCAGCGGCTTGCGCTGCATGAGCTCGAATTCCGCCTTGCCAATCATGTTGCGTGTTTGCACTGTTAGCGGGCAGTGCAGCGTGATGATGTCGGACTCTGCGAGCACCTTCTCGAACGGGGTGTACAGAGCGCCCATGTCCGAACGACCCTTGAATGCGGAGACTAGGACTTTCATGCCCAGCGCGCGGCCGATGGTGGCAACAGCGCTGCCCAGAACGCCATCGCCGATGACGCCGAGCGTCGAGCCGGCAAGGTCGCGAATGGGGTGGTCGAAGTAGCAGAACTGCCCAGACTCTTGCCAACGGCCAGCTCGCACGGAATCGTGATAGGCGGTAATGCTACGGCGCAGGGCAAAGATGAGGGCGAAGGTATGTTCCGGGACGGTGTTGCCCGCGTAGTTGCGGATATTGCTAACCACGACCCCGCCGGAACTGCATGCAGCAAGGTCAATGTTGTCGGTTCCGGTAGCAGCGACCGCGACGAGCTTGAGCTTGCTGGCCTGGCGGATTGCGGCGGCGTGCAGCTTGACCTTGTTTGTGATGACGATGTCTGCGTCCGCGATGCGCTCGGCGACTTCGTCAGGTTGCGTGTTCTCGTACGACACGAGCTGATGACCGAACGAAGGATGGCGCAGTGTCGTTTCAGGGGAGAACGTGGAGCGGTCGAGGAATGCAATCTTCAGTGTCATGGCGGTCAATCGAAATTAAGGCTGATGAACGGAGAAAAGCCAGCGACTTCTCAAAGAGAGGTGGCTGACTTGGCAGGAGATACGAAAGGGTCAGTCAACAACTGCGCCGGATTCTTTGACGATAGGGGCCCACCGAGCGATGTCCTCCTTGAGCAATTGCGCAAGGCGGGTCGGACCACCAGTTAAAGGCTCCACGCCAGCAACCTTGAAGCGCTCTTGAACATCCGGCGCAGCCACGGCCTGGGCAACAAGTTCATTGAGCTTCGCGATGACGGGCGCGGGCGTGCCGTGCACGGAGAACAGGCCGACCCAGAGCTCTCCGGTATAACCAGGAACGACTTCCGAGATGGAAGGAACGTCCGGCAGAGCGAAGGAGCGCTTGGGCGAGCTCACGCCCAGGGCACGCAGCTTTCCGGATTTAATGAATTCGATGCACGACGGCAGACTGGCGAAGGCCAGGGGGATTTGTCCGCCCATCACGTCCGTCAGTGCCGGCGCCACGCCGCGATAGGGCACGTGCTGCAACTGGATGCCCGCGCGCGATGCGAGCATTGCACCCAGCAGATGGTTCAAGGAGCCGTTGCCAGCTGAGGCGTACTGCGGCGCCTCCTTGCTGGTCTTGGCCACCTGAATCAGCTCGGCCATGGTCTTGGCCGAGAAGGAAGGGTTGGCCACGAGCACGTTGGGCACCACGCCGACGGGAGCAACCGGGTCAAAGTCCTTCACGGGGTCGAAGGAAATCTTCTTGTACAGGGCCGGATTGATGGCTTGTGTGCTGCTAACCGTGAGCAGCAACGTATACCCTTCCTTGGACTGCCGAGCAGCATATTCCGTCCCGATGTTGCCGTTAGCTCCTGGGCGGTTCTCGACGATAACCCGTTGGTTCGAGAGCTCTCCCAGCTTTTGAGCGAGGATGCGTCCCACGGTGTCGTTGGTGCCGCCAGGTGCTTGCGGCACCACAATGGTGATGAGTTTGCTGGGGTACTGCTCAGCAAAGGCTTTAGAGCCCAGCAGCAAGCCCGCCGTGGTGAAAGCGCCGAAATCGCGTCGGTTGAGGTTCATGGTTTTGTCTCCAAACTTTTTTTTGTTTGCACGTGTCGCTCAAGCTTGCTCGAGCAAGTCCTTCGCGCGGTGGTAGACGGGCTTATCAATCATTACGCCGTCCACCTTGATGGCGCCTTCACCGCGAGCGGAGGCTTCGTCGAATGCTTCAACCACACGCTTGGCCGAGGCGAGTTCCTCGGCAGTCGGCGTATAGGCTTCGTTGACCACATCGACGAACTTGGGGTGGACGACCACGGCTCCGCGAAAGCCCAGCCCACGTGCACGGCGCACGACCGGCTTGAAGTCTTCTGCCGAGCCCAGGTCTGCAATCGAAGCGATGAAGCCGATGGGCTGGATGCGGGCTGCACGGGCTGCAGTGAGCACGGCCATGCTCGGGAAGAGAAGCGCGTCAGGCGTCGGCAAGCCCCCGCAGTCCAGCGAATAGTCTTCGCTTCCGAGCATCATCCCCATGACGCGGGGAGAGGATGCCGCGATGTCGTACAGGAGCGGAAGCGCGCACGCGCTCTCGATTTGCAGAAGGAAACGGACGTGACCGGCTGCTATCGCATTGGCCTTTTCCAGGTCGGTGACCATCTGCGCGATGACTTGAACGTCCCGAGGGTGCTCGACCTTCGGCAAAACAAGAATGTCCAGCCCGGGAACGACGGCCGCATGGAGGTCTACGACCGTGGTCAGCCAGTCGCCGTTGACCCGGACAGCTGCAAGCTTCTTCGCAGCCTTGAGCGTGCCAATGGACGCAGCGAGGCGCTCGCGTGCCGTGGCGCGCAGGGACGGGTGCGTGCCGTCTTCAAGGTCGAGGATGACGGCATCGCTGGCCTTATTGACAGCGCTTTGCAGCAGGCGGTCGTTGGCAGCAGGCACGAAAAGGAAGGAACGGACGAACTTCATGGTCAGGCGCTCTGCTCGGCGGTGTTGGTTGCTTGCTCGAACCAGGTGTCGTTGTCCTGGCCGATGGAGGGGGCGCTACGGCGAATGGCAGGGCGCTTGCCGTTGATGCGGTAAGGGGCAGCGTGCACAGAGACGGTGCGGCCATCGGGTGCTACCTGGTCTACCAGCAGCTGGCTTTCCGCGATGTAGGGGTGCTGCAGCAGGTCGGCAATGTCGCAAACCGCGCCGGCAGTGATATCGCGCACTGCGAAGAACTCCAGAGCCTCCTGAAGGTTCAACTTCATGATGTGCCCTTGGATGAGGGCGTCGAGGGCATCGATGTTCTTCAGGCGGGCTTCATGGGTTGCGAAACGCGGGTCTTGCAGACCTTCGGGATAGCCGATGCCTTCGAAGAGGCGGGCGAGCGTGCCCTCCATGCCGGCGGACAGTGCAACCCACTTCTCATCGCTGGTCTTGTAGACATTGCGAGGAGCGTGAGTGGGTGAGCGGCTGCCAGAGCGAGGTGTTGGCTTGCCCGTGAGCTGGAACTCCGCGGCTTGTGGGCCAAGGATGGAGAAGAGCGGCTCAAACAGCGACAGGTCGATTTCCTGGACTTCAGGCGAGCTGCTGCTGCGCTGACCGTGAAAGGCGGCCAGGGCCAATGCCGCGCCATAGATGCCGGCGACCGAATCGGCCATGGCAAAGGGTGGCAGCACTGGGGGCAGGTCGGGGTATCCGTTCATCGCGGCGAAGCCACTCATGGCTTCAATCAGGGAGCCAAAGCCTCCCTTGGATGCGAACTGGCCGGTCTGGCCCCAGCCAGAGATACGGACGACCACGAGCTTGGGGTTGATGGCGTTGAGCTTGTCTTTGCCGAGGCCCATGCGCTCTAGGGTTCCTGGGCGGAAGTTCTCGACAAGGATGTCGGCATTGGACAGAAGGTCGACCAGCTTGGCCATGTCCTCAGGGGTGCGCAGGTTGAGCTCGACGCTGTCCTTGTTGCGGCTATATGCGAGCCAGTAGGTGCTCATGCCGCTTCGCTGCCATGCGCGTAGTTCGTCGCCCTTGCGAGGAGGCTCCACCTTGATGACGGTTGCGCCAAGGTCTGCCAGCACATGGGTGAGCATGTTTCCGGAGACGAGTCGAGACAGGTCGACCACTTTGACGTCTGCTAGAGGTTGCGTGCCGTCTGCTGCCGCAGGGTGTTTTTGTGTGTTCATGAGATGCTCCTGACGGCAGTCTCGGCTCTTGTCATCTATCTGTAAAATACATTCAACGTCTACTTGATATCGTTATAATCAATACCAATGGAACTGCGGCAGCTGCGATACTTCATCGGCGTCTGCGAGGCTGGCGGTGTTCTCGCGGCCTCCAAGACACTTCACGTAGCGCAGCCTGCGCTGAGTCAAAGCATTGCTTCGCTGGAAGACGAACTGGGGGCCCAGCTCTTCGTCCGGACGAACCGGGGTATGACGTTGACGGAGGCTGGAAGAACAATGCTTGAGCACGCGCATGTGGTGCTCGCCGATATCGAGCGTGCGCGCAGTGCGGTTCAGTTCGCGGCTCACGACATTCAGGGAGAGGTGGTCATCGGGCTGCCGACGACGGTCGCGCTGGTCGCGACGATTCCCATCCTGGCGGCAACACGCGAGCAGTTCCCCAAGGTCAAGCTCAAGCTCATTGAAAGTCACAGCGGCTTCCTGACCGAGTGGCTTCGCGCAGGCAGGCTCGACCTGTCGGTGCTGTTTGAGGCGGGCAGCGAGCCGGGCTTCGAATATCGATTGATGCTCGAGGAGAGGCTTGCTTTGGTGACCACGTCGCAGGAAGCACCCAAGTCCACGACAGTTGCGTTGCGCACGCTTTCCTCGAGGCCACTGGTACTGCCTGCACGCGAGCACGGAATGACTCGTGTCATAAATAACGCCTGTGCGGAAAATGATGTGCACCTCAACGTGGTCGCGGAGATTGATTCGCTGCCGAACATCAAAAAAGCGGTTCTCGCGGGTATGGCGAGCACCATCCTGTCTCCAGGTGCGGTCGCTGACGAGGTGCAAGCAGGCCACCTGGTGGTGACCACGATTACGCGACCTCATATCTCTCGCCAGGTGACTTGCGCAACGTCCCGGGGCCGGCCAACCACCCCCGCCATCGAGGCCATGCGGTCACTCATCACTGAGCAAATTCGCAAGTTGGTCGAAAGCGGGGGATGGCCGGCGGTTTGGATTGGTGAAACCGCTGCTCGTTAGCGGCGCTCAGCTGCGAAGTAGTCGCGCACGAAGTTGATTCCCGGCCAGTCGTATCCTGCACCTGGTCGGGCAACGTTCGCAAACTCCATGTAGGGTCGCTGCGCGGCGTTATCGGGCTGCCAAGTGGGTAGGCCTTGGCCATTCGGGTCGCCTGTGCGAGCGAAGCGCACCCAGGCATCTGCCATCGTCTGCGCTACCTTGGAATCGGTCTCGTTGTAGGGCCGGTTCTTGCCGCGATGCTGAGCGTTGAGATTGTCGAACCCATATTGCAGCTCATCCCCATGGATGGGTGCCGCAGCAGCTTCATTGCGATGGCGTGTGAACACGTATCGGTAGCTACGGACGCCGTACTGCAGGTAGCTTGCCAAGAGTTCGCGTGTGCCAAAGCGGTATTCCGTATCGCTGTACAGGTCAGCCAGGGCCTGCTGTACCTTGTCGTTGCTGTTCACCCGGTATGCCGCCCAGGCAGCGTCGCCGCGATGCGGGAAGGATTTGCGGACCAGTTGCTCGTACTCCGAGACGGTTTTGATAGGCCAATTGCGGGTCGCGCCACCACCTTCGTTGGCATTGAATCCGACGAGCAGAGGAACCCTGGCAAACTTGCCGGTGGCATAGGCTTGGTAGTCGGGCGTCTTCACGACATAGCCGTCCTGCACGATGCTCAGAGCACGCCCTGTGGCGATGGACTGTCCGCCTCCAAGCTTCTTTTGAAGTGCCAGGAAATCTGTCGCGGGACGGGCGCGCAGTGCTGCGATATCACCTCCTACCTGCGTGCCGTACTGTTCGGCTTCCTTCAAGGAGATTTTCGGGCGCATCACCCCAACGCTCTGAAGAATGGCTTTGTGGAATGTGCCTTGTGCAAGGTCGGACGTCATGACTGCACTGATGGCATGTGCGCCGGCGGACTGCCCCATGATGGTGACGTTGCTGGCGTCACCGCCGAAGGCAGCTATGTTCCGCTGAACCCATTTGAGTGCGGCGATTTGGTCCATGAGGCCGTAGTCCCCTGACGCTGCGTTGGGAGACTCGGCAGTCAGCTGCGGATGGGCCATGAATCCGAGCAGGCCCAAGCGGTAGTTGATGGTGACCACAACGGCGCCGCGGCTGGCCAAGGACTGGCCGTCGTAGCTCGGATGCGAGCCTGAGCCATATGCGAAGCCTCCGCCATGAATCCAGACAATCACAGGGAGCTTCTCGTTGGCCTGCTTTGCCGCCGTCCAAACATTGAGGTTCAGGCAGTCTTCGCTCATGGCGCCGCGCTGCTCTGGGTACTCCTGTGGCTGGACGCAGTAGTCGCCGAAGGAGGTTGCCGGTCGCTCACCACTCCACGATGCTGCTGGCTGCGGGGGCTTCCAGCGCAGATTCCCGGTTGGCGCGGCGGCATACGGAATCCCCAGGAAACGCTTCACTTCGGCGCCATCGCCACGGACGGCGCCCGATTCGGTGACGGCGAGGTTGTCTGCCAGCTTGGGCCCGGAGCTCGGGGTCGCGCACGCAACGAGGAGGACGCTAGAGAGGCCAGTCAGAATGGCTTGAGCGGTGTTCATGGCGCGCACCTCCTTACTCGGCCTTGATGTTGCTCTCGCGAACCACCTTGGCCCAAGAGATTGTTTCCTGGGCGACGAATGCACCGAGCTCTTCGGGTCCCATGTAGGCGGCGAAGCCGCCTTGGCCTTCAATCTTCTTTTGGTACGTTTCGCTCTCAACGATGGTTTTAATCATGCTGGCCAGGCGAGCTTGAACGGCTGGCGGTGTCTTTGCGGGCGCGAAGACGGCAAACCAGCTTTCAACCTCGTACCCAGGCAGTCCTGCTTCAGCCGAGGTCGGAACGTTAGGCATTGAGGGGTGGCGGCGAGTTCCGGCATATGCCAGTGCCTTCAACTTGCCCGCTTGTACTTGGCCGATGACCGATGGAGGTGTGGTGACGAACATGTCGACCTGGCCGCTGATGAGGTCCGTGATGACCGGTCCGGCGCCCTTGTAGGCCACATGGCTGACAGGCACCTTGGCCTGCTTACCGAACATCTCGCCGGCGATGTGTTGGATGGAGCCATTGCCGGAAGAGGCGTAGAACAGGCCCTTCGGGTTCTTTCGCTCGTAGGCGATGAACTCCTGCAGGTTCTTGACGGGAATACTTGCGCTGACTGCGACCACATGGGGCGCGCGCATCACGAGCGCGATGGGGGCGAAATCGCTGGTCTTCCAGCGAATCTGCGGGAACAGGGCGGGGTTGCCCACGTGATAGCCCGAGTACTGAACGAGCAGGGTGTGTCCATCCGCAGATGCGCGAGCAACGAGCTCGGTACCAATGTTCCCGCTTGCGCCGGGGCGGTTGTCGATGACAACGGGGTGCCCAATGGCTGTTTGAAGTTGCTCACCAATTAAGCGCGCAACGATGTCGGTAGAGCCGGCTGGAGCACTCGGCACTACCAGCGTCACGGCCTTGGTCGGCCAATTCTCCGCATGGGATGCACCGAGAGCAGTGCACATGGCGATGGCGAGAAATGCATTTCTACGAATCATGGTCTTGTCTCCTAGTATTTTTTGGACGAAAGCATCCCTGCCCGGCTGCCCTTTCGGGAGGCCGGGTTGAGAGAATTGGGGAGGTTGGAGGCTCTGCTAGGCCTTAGCGAGCTCCGAAATCTCGATGAGATTCAGGTCGGGGTCGCGCAGGTAGATGGAGCGAATCTTTCCGGTCGCTCCGGTGCGCATCACCGGGCCCTCGGAAATCGGGACCGCGAGCTCCTCCAGACGCTTGATGACGTCGTCGAGCGGGATGGCGGCGAGGAAGCACAGGTCGAGAGCGCCGGGAACTGGGGTGTGGGCCTTCGGTTCGAACTCGCGACCCTTCACATGCAGGTTGATTTTCTGGTTGCCGAACATGAAAGCTTTGCGCTCCACGGGAGGCGTTCCGCCGATGAACGACTCCAGTCGCATGCCGAGGATTTCGGTATAGAAGCGAACGCATTCAGCTTCGTTGGCCGTGGTCAGAACCAGGTGGTCGAGGTGACTAATCATGATGATGTCTCTACTTTGTTGTGATATCGCGAGCCAGAGCTCGCTCCCGGATTTCGTTGAATCCTGCTGGAGGTGAGTGACGTGTGAGTCGTTCACCGGCGCGGCTGACCTGTGCAGGAAGTTCATGGCCAACCAGCTCGGCGAGAAGGTGGGCCGCCTCGATGAGGCCTGGAACGCTGACCCCGGTGTCGTAGCCCATGCACTGCAGCATGTGGACCACGTCTTCCGTGGAGACGTTCCCAGACGCGCCAGGCGCGTAGGGGCAACCGCCAATCCCACCCAGGGACATGTCGAACTGGGTAATGCCCGCTTGAACCGCAGCGACCGTGTTCACCAGGCCCATACCGCGGGTGTTGTGGAAGTGGCCGGTGATGTTGATGCCTGGAAATGCCTTCGCCACGCTGTCGCAGATGCGGTAGACCTGCGTGGGGTATGCCATGCCGGTGGTGTCGCAAAGCGTCACGCCTGTGGCACCGAGGTCTGCGAATTTGCCCACGAGCTCCAGCACGTTGTCCTGCGGAACCTCGCCTTCCATGGGGCAGCCGAATACGCAAGACAGGGAGATGTTCACGGGCACGTTGGCTGACCGGGCCTGAGCAACGACATCACCGAGTTGGCGCAGCGACTGTGGGCGGGTCATTCGCAAGTTCGCGAGGTTGTGGGTCTCGCTGGCGGACATCACCAGGTTGAACTCATCCACGCGGCATTCCAATGCACGCTCGCCACCGCGGACGTTGGGAATCAACGCGGTGTAGACGACACCTGGCTCGCGCCGGATGCGGTGCATGACGGCCTCAGCATCCTTGAGTGCGGGGATGGCGGTGGGCGAAGTGAAGGAGGTCACCTCAATCTTGGCGTATCCCAGGCCGCTGAGCTTGTCGACAAGTGCGACCTTGTCATCGGTCTCGACGAAGACAGATTCGTTCTGCAGCCCGTCACGCGTGGCAACTTCGTTGATGCGGATTTTTGCGGAGTTGCCTTCAAACATGCTGTGCCTCCAGATTGCGACGTGCGGGCCAGCCCGTGGCATGAACGATGTCTTGGGTGTGTTCTCCAAGCAATGGGGCGGGGTGTGCGAAGCGCCCAGGTGTGGCGCTGAGCTTGGGGACGATTCCGGGGACCTTCACGCTTTCGCCCGTAGCCGTCTTCTGTTCCACAATCATTTCCCGGGCTTGGTACTGGGGGTCATTCACGATGTCCTCCACCGTATAAACCTTGCCGGCGGGCACTTTGGCCTCATCGAGCACAGCGAGCACGCCTTCAAGAGTCTTTGTCTTGGTCCACGCCTCGATTGCTGCATCAATTTCCTGCACATGTGCAACGCGGCCGTCGTTCTGCGCAAGGCCAGGGTCTTGCTCAAGGTCGGGCCGACCGATGGCCTGCATTAGGCGTTTGAAAATGCTGTCGCCGTTACCTGCAATGAGCGCATAACCGCCATCGGCGCACTGGTAGGCGTTGGTGGGGGCGATACCGGGAAGGGCACTTCCAGAACGCTCGCGCACGGCACCGAAGGCGTCGTATTCCGGCACAAGGCTCTCCATCATGTTGAAGACGCTCTCGTACAGAGCGACATCAATGAACTGGCCTTCGCCGCCACGTGCATCGCGGTGGTACAGAGCCAGCATGACGCCAAGAGCACCGTGCATGGCAGAGAGGCTGTCTCCAATCGAGATGCCGCAGCGCACCGGTACACGACCGGGTTCTCCTGTCAGATGCCGCAGACCGCCCATCGCCTCACCGAGGACGCCGAAGCCCGGTTTTTGACGGTAAGGGCCAGTCTGGCCGTAGCCGGAGATGCGCAGCATGATGAGCCGGGGATTGAGCGCGTGGAGCTCCTCCCAGCCCAGGCCCCATGCTTCCATCGTGCCCGGCTTGAAGTTCTCGATGACTACATCGGCCTCCTTGAGCAGAGCACGTGTAGCTTCTTGTCCTTCTGTTGTCCGCAGGTCCAGTGCGACGGAGCGCTTGTTGCGGGACTGCACTTCCCACCAGACCGAGGTGCCATCACGGAGCATGCGCCACTTGCGCAGGGGGTCACCAACTCCGGGTGGCTCGACCTTGATGACGTCGGCGCCGAAGTCAGCCAGCGTTTTGCCGGCAAACGGGCCAGCAATCAGTTGGCCCAGTTCGACAACTTTGATACCTTGAAGTGCTTGCACGTTCATCCCATCCGTTGTTCAACGGTTCCACTTTAGGACGAGATGGGCTATCGTGGAATTGCTAAGTTGTAGGCTAGCATTCGCATTTTGCGAACAAGCGAAAGTTCCAGTCATGTCAGCCCTCATCAATCCTGCACGCGTTGACTTCGTGACCTTGAGGCTGTTCTGCGCGGTTGCTCAGACAGGCAGCGTTACCCATGGCGCGCATGCCTGCAGCCTTGCCGTGTCGGCGGCCAGCCGGCGGCTTACCGAATTTGAGGTAGCGACGGGGGCTACGCTCTTCGAGAGGAGTTCGCGAGGCGTGAAGCTCACGCCCGCAGGCCATCTGACGATGCAGCATGCACTGCGACTTTTTCAGGGCTTCGAGCAGTTCAGCAGCGAAATTCGGGACTACAACCAGGGCACCCGGGGGCACGTTCGGCTCTGGGCCAACATGTCGGCATTGACGGAATTTCTTCCGGAATGTCTTTCTAGTTTCATGTCTGAGCACCCAGACATCCATGTGGAGCTGGAAGAGCAGCTCAGTGGTGACATCGTGCGCGCGGTCGTGGATGGACTTGCAGACATCGGAATATTCGCTGAGAACACGCCCGTCGGTAGTCTGAGTGTCGAGAACTTTCAACAGGACCAATTGGTAGTGGTGTGTGCTCATCACCACCCGCTAGCCAAACGCAAGCGTGTCTCGTTCGAGGAGTGCTTGAAGTACGACTTTGTGGGGCTTAACCGCGGAAGCTCCTTGCTCGAGCTCACCTCACGTGCAGCTGAACAGTACGGTCAGGTCATGCGTGTGAGGGTTCAGGTCCGTAGCTTCGACGCCATGTGTCAGCTCATAAACGCGAACTTGGGAATTGGTGTCCTGCCTAGAGGGGTTGTGCGACCTACAGTTCCGCAACCGCTGGCGGTGTTGAGCTTGAAGGAAGCTTGGGCAAGGCGAAAGCTATTGCTGGGGGTCTCACAGTCGTGTTCTTCGGCGGCATTGCTGCTGCGGGAGCATTTGCGGAAGTTTGCTGCGAGCACTATGAGTAAGTAGCTCCCGGGAGCTGCCCTGACGTGCGTGCAGGACTGCTCTCGGGAGCAAGACTCATAGTTCATGCGGCTTCCAGCTTCACGACAGCGGTATCCTCCGTGGCCAATCGACCATCCGCAGCCATGGCCCACATCTCGTATCGTTCATCGTCAACTGGCTTGTCGTATACAGAGACCGGCGCGGTGTCGAACAGGGGGATATGCATCTGCCGTTAGGCAAGCCCTGCGGGTGCCAAGACGGCTCGAAGCCATCCTTCTTCGCTGCTTCCGGCCGCAATCTCTGCTTTGATGCCATCCTCCTTCGACTGCGTAGCCTTGACCGCTTCTAGAAGGGAAGGTGCTTGCGGTTGGTCGAACGTGACAATACCGTCTTCATCGGCTACTACCAAATCCCCTGGCAACACGACCTGGCCACCGACATTCACCGGCACATTGATTGCTCCAGGTCCATTCTTATAGGGTCCTCGATGTGTCACGCTGCGTGCATAGCAGGGGAAGTCCGCGTCGAAGAATGCTGCCGAGTCGCGGATGGCAGCATCCAGTACGAAGCCAGCACATCCACGCTCTATCGCGTAAAGCATGATGAGCTCGCCCACAAGAGCATTCGAAGTGTCACCGGCACCGTCAACGACAAGCACGTGACCTGGCTTCATCATGGTCAGAGCCTTGTAAATGAACAAGTTGTCCCCCGGCTTCGCCTTGACAGTGAAGGCTGTGCCCACAAGCTTTTTGCCCCGATGGAAACGCTTCAGGCCCGTGATGCCGGACATGCGGGAGAGGTTGTCGCTGATATGCGGAGTCACAACAGATTGGAACGCCGCGACAATGTGGTCTGGGGCAAGTTCAGGTGTGGGGTGGATGGTCGCAGTGGCAGTAGACATGGTGAGACGGTGGTTTGTTTCTCGCGCAGTGATGCAAGACCGTCTTAGGATTGCTTTACTCGTTCCATCTGTAAATTCCGAAAAAAGGAACGGTCCCATATGTGGCGCCTATGATGGGATGCCGTGAAGCATCAGGAGAACAGCTCCACCATGGGGTTCGGCCGCTTCCGGTGCCAGGCCATTGCCGTTGTGACCACTTTCACCGTCTCTCGCAATGGCCGGATGACCACCGTTTCCGGGGCCAGCTTCTTCAGGGATGAGGGAACCAGTGCAATGCCCTGGCCGCATGCTACAAACGCTACCTGCGACGATACGGACCGTGCCTCATGAAGCACTCTGGGGGAGAATCCGGCCGCGTTGCACGCAGCCATGACACTGTCGAAGTACACCGGGCTGTACCGCCGGGAGAAGGTGACGAATGCCTCCTGCGCTAGAGCGGAAATGCTCACCTTCGTTGCCTTGGCTAGGGGGTGTTTGTGCGATAGCGCAACGGCCAGGCGGTCCTGCGTCAGCGGCATACAGGCTATGTCCGGACCCAAGTCACCCTCAAGACGTGCGAACGCCACGTCGATGTCTCCACCTTGGAGCAGCGGCACAGCCTCTGCACTGTCAATCTCCCGAATAGACACCGTCATGTCTGGTGACTGAATTTTCAGCTTCTCCAGCATGGAAGGCAGAACGTCCGCGATGGACGTGCTGATGGCACCGATGGTCAGCATGCCGGTGTGCCCCGCAATCGCTTCGGAAACGGCCAGCTCCACCCGCTCCAGTTGCTCAGCAAGTCTTCGCACCGCAGGCAGGATGGCCGCACCGGCAGGAGTCAGCTTGGCGCCTTTGCGAGAGCGCTCGAACAGACGCACTTTTAGCGCCTGCTCAAGCACTTGAATCTGCTCGGTCAACGGCGGTTGCGACATCCCGAGCCGTTTGGCCGCTCTGCCGAAGTTTTCTTCCTCAGCAACGGCCAAGAAGAGCCACAAATGGCGGATGAGCCGAAAGTTAATCATGGTCTTTCCATAGGTTGCACGTATCGGTAGCTTACGACCTTCGGAATTTACGTATGAGCTGCATTGCCTGAGAGTTCGCTTCGAACTTCCCCTGCATCTCTATGACAACCGCCTCCCTGCTCAAACGCCTCCAGGCGCTGGACACGAACACCGTCTCCGACGCGCTGGATTTTCTTGGTCTCCCTGGCGCGACCTACGGCCTTCGCCCCCTTTGGGACTGCCCCAAGGTCGTTGGCCTCGCCAGCACCATCCAGCTCGGTCCTAAAACCGATGCAAAACCGACGGTCCACTTGATTTCCCCGGTCATCGCCGAGGTCGAATCGGATGACCGTGTGCTGGTCATTTCAGGCGGCGTCGACGGCATCTCCTGCTGGGGCGACATCCTGGCAAACGCCGCGGTCGCCAAAAAAGTCCGCGGCTCGGTCATCGATGGACTGAGCCGTGACATCGAGGGCAGCGAGTCGATTGGCTACCCGGTCTACGGTAAGGGCGTGACCATGATTTCCGCGCGCAACCGTGTCATCCAGACGGGCTCGGGCGAACCGGTGGTCATGGCGGGCGTCACGGTCGCACAGGACGACTTTGTCATTGCAGACCGTTGCGGCGCTGTTTTCGTTCCTGCGGCCCGTATTGAGGAGGTGCTGGACCTGGGAGAGCGTATCGCTCGCCGGCAGGACGGCATGGTCCAGGCTGTCCGGGCAGGCCGCTCGGTGGCCGACGTCATGCACGACAAGGAATTCGAAGCTATTAACACCAAGGCAAGCCAATGACCTCCGAAGACAAAGAACTCGTCGCCCTGTTCGAGGGCCTGGACACACCCGGCGTTTCCGATGCGATGGACAAGCTGGGCTTGCCAGGCCAGTGCCTGGGCATCGCTCCGCTCGACAACTATCGCAAAACCATCGTTGGCCCGGCATTCACCGTGAAGTACGTGTCGGCCACTGTGCCGGCCGGCAGCGTCGGAGACTTCATCGACGACGTGCCCGAAGGCGCGGTGGTGGTGCTGGACAACGACGGCCGCACCGACTGCACGATTTGGGGCGACATCATGACCCAGTACGCTGGCATCCGCCGCATCGCCGCTACCGTCATCGATGGAGTGTGCCGTGACGTGGCCAAGGCATTGGACGATGGCTACCCCCTGTTCACGAAAGGCCGCTTCATGCGCACTGGCAAGGACCGTGTGCAGGTGGATTCGGTCAACACACCGGTGTCCATCGGAACAGCTCGCGTGGCACCGGCCGACATCGTGGTGGCTGACGCCAACGGCGTGGTGGTCGTGCCTCGGGGGCGCGCTCACGAGGTCGCCGAACTGGCGCGCAGCATCGAGAAGGTCGAATCCCAGATTCGTGAGCAAATCTCCGCAGGTAAGACCCTGGGCCAAGCACGTACGGAGCTGGGCTACCACTTGCTTCAGCGCAAGCAGTGAGGGGGAGGTAGTGATGCAAGAGATTCAACGACTGAACCGAAATTTGGCGAACGTTCAGCCTTCGGCGACCTACCGGATGATGGACCGAGTCGCTGCCCGCAGGGCCAGTGGAGCGTCCGTCATCTCCTTGTCGGCTGGCGAACCAGACTTCGACACGCCGGCGCATGTACAGGAAGCCGGTATCGCTGCTATTCGCAACGGTCAGACGCGCTACACCCAGGTCGCAGGCCTTCGCGCGTTGCGGGAAGCTATCGCAGCGAAGTTCCAGCGCGAGAACGGACTAAAGGTGGGCTGGCAGGACACGCTGGTATGCAGCGGGGGCAAGCAGGTCATCTACAACGCGTTGGCCGCAACTCTTGATGCGGGTGACGAGGTCATCGTCCCCGCTCCTTACTGGGTGAGCTATCCAGAGATGGTGCAACTCTGTGGCGGCACGCCCGTCGTGGTGGCGTGCGGGGCAGACTCTGGATTCAAGTTGACGGCAGATGCCCTTGCCCGGGCCATTACGCCGAATACCCGGTGGCTCATCCTGAACTCACCTTCAAACCCAACCGGTGCGGTCTACTCCCTGCAGGAGCTGCAAGCGCTGGCGGAAGTCCTTTTGGCACATCCGCAGGTGCTCATCCTGTCTGACGACATCTACGAGCATCTCATCTTCGACGGCCAGGCCTTCCACACGATTGCGCAGGTTGAGCCACGTCTGGCCGAACGCACGGTGACCATGAACGGCGTGTCCAAGGCCTACGCCATGACTGGCTGGCGCATCGGCTTCGGCTCCGGGCCGCGCTGGTTGCTTGACGCCATGGAGAAGCTGCAGGGGCAGCAGACATCCGGTGCCTGCAGCATCTCGCAGCATGCAGCGGTCGCGGCGCTCAATGGCCCGCAGGACTTCATTCATCGCAGCCGTGAGGCCTTCCAGGAGCGGCGTGACCTAGTGGTCGAGCGCTTGAACCGAGCCGGCCTGGCGTGTGCCAAGCCGGCTGGTGCGTTCTACACCTTTGCCTCATGCGAGCAGTTGCTGGGCAAGACCACACCTGCCGGAACCCTGTTGCGCACCGATGAGGACGTTGCTGGAGCCCTGCTCGACGAGTCCGGCGTGGCTGTCGTGCATGGCAGCGCGTTTGGCCTGGGGCCTTACATCCGCTTCGCCTATGCGTTGGACAACGCCTCGCTGCAGGCAGCGTGCACGGCAGTAGAGCGCTTCAGCTGCTCACTTTCCTGATTCCCCAACAATAACAACGGAGACAAGACATGAAAGCAAGCCACTCGATTTCCCGACGTTGCCTCGTGGCGAGCGCCTTGGCGTTCGCTGCGCTTCCTGCCCTGGCTGAGGAGGCGTGGCCTTCAAAGCCCATCACTTTCATTCAGCCTTATGCCCCCGGCGGCACCTCGGATGTGTTGGCCAGACTGATTGGCGCGCACCTGCAAAAGCGGTTGGGTCAGTCCATCGTGGTGGACAGCAAGTCCGGGGCAGGCGGCAACATCGGCACGGATTACGTGGCCAAGGCCAAGCCGGATGGGTACACCTTCTTGGTGAGTTCAAGTGGGCCCATCGTCATATCAGGTGCTCTGTACCCGCGGCTACCCTATAAACCTGAGTCTGACCTCACCCCGATTTCTCCGCTGGCTCGTGCTCCCTTTGTTCTTGCTGTGAACGCCAAGGCCCCGTTGACCTCTGTCGGTGAGGTTATCGCCAAGGGGAAGACCGGCATGTTGAACTTCGGGTCGGCGGGGTCTGGCTCTCCTCAGCACATCATTGGGGAGATGTTCAATGTCGCTGCCGGGACCAAGATGCAGCACATCCCGTACAAGGGGTCGGGCCCGTTGCTCAACGACCTGGTCGGGGGACAGGTAGCGTTGGCATTCGAGAATCCGCTCCCACTTATGCCTCAAGTGAAGGCTGGCAACATCCGGGTGCTGGCTGTGACAAGCGGCCAGCGCGCCAAAGCGTTTCCGAACATCCCCACCTTGGCTGAAGCAGGTGTGCCAGGTTTTGATGCCGTCCCGTGGTACGGAATGTTTGGGCCTAAGGGCCTGTCGCCTGAAATTGCCTCGAAGCTCAATGCTGAGGTACAGGCAGTCTTGATGCTGCCAGAGGTTCGGGCACGCCTTGAAGAGTTGGGCGCTGAAGCGTTTCCCCAGCCCATAGACGCATTTCGAGGCTTGATTGCGGCCGACATCAAGAAATGGTCAGCAGCCGTGAAGGAGTCTGGAGCAACTGTTGACTAACTGGTTTTGGTTGAACACCTGCATGTGATGCATGTGTTCAACCATGCCATGCCTAAAGCCCGTGGTTAGCCGGGTTACGCAGTCCGGCTAACAACTCGAGGCGGTGTGAGGCGTCAGTTCAGAGAGAGCTTGGCATTCGTGACGACAGCTTTCCAAGACTTGAGGTCTGCCGCGAGTAGGTCGGCAAGTTCTTGAGCGGATGAGCCTTGGGGGTCTGTGCCTTGTGCCAGCATTTTCTTGGACGCCTCCGGGTCTTTTAGTACTTCCGCAATGGCGTTGTGCAGTTTGGTCTGAATGGCCGGCGGCAGGCTTTGCGGGGCGAACACAGCGAACCAAGAGTCCACGACGAAATTGTCGAAACCACGTTCCTTGGCTGTAGGTAAGTCCGGGAATAGTGACGACCGTTTGGGGCCCGTGACACCAATAGCGCGAAGCTGTCCACTCTTGATGAAGGGCAGCGCGGCGGGGATAGTCGAAAACATGACCTGAACCTGATTGCCCATGAGGTCCGCCAGCGCAGGGGCTGCGCCTTTGTACGGCACATGAGTCATTGTCGTGTGCGTCTGCTGACCCAACATCTCACCCGCAAGGTGGAAGATAGAGCCGGGGCCGGCGGAGCCGAAGTTCAGCTTGCCTGGATTGGCTTTCGCGTAGCTCACCAGTTCAGGAAGGTCTTTTACCGGCAGCGTTGGGTTCACCACCACAACGTTGTTAACGCGGGCCACCAGGGAAATCGGTGTGAAGCTCCTGACGGGGTCCCAAGACAGCTTCCCGTAGAGCGACGGATTGATAGCGTTGGTGCCGTTGTAGCCCATGAGGAGGGTGTAGCCGTCGGGCTTCGCCGATGCAACCGCTGCAGCGCCAATGTTGCCGCCCGCTCCCCCGCGGTTGTCTACAACGACAGGTTGCCCCAGTTTCTTGGAGAGGCCGTCTGCCACGATGCGGCCGACGATGTCGGTGGTTCCACCTGCGACGAACGGGACCACCAAAGTGATGGGTCGCGAGGGGTAGTTGTCCTGCGCGTGTGCTGGCATGGTGGCCGGGCTGATGCCTGCGGCCAGTAGGCCAAGAAAGGAAAGGGAACGCCGGCGGCTGAAGTTGACCTTCATGTTTGTCTCCTGTTTATTGATGGAATATCTGGGAAGGCTTAGCGCATCCGGCCTTCCCGCGCGGAACCGGTTGACGAGGGAGTCAGTAGTTGGCTTCGGCTTGCATGGATTGCGCCCCGTCAGGCATGGCTGACCACAGCGAGAAGCCCTGTTCCTGCTGCGATGCGTGGAACACCAGTGGTGTGCCCAGCAAATTGGGCTGTACGCCGCGATAGCGGAAGTGCTTGATGGGTGTTGGCGCGAGACGCTGAGCCAATGCAGCCAGCAGCGTGGCCTGCAACGGACCGTGCACAACGAGGTTGGAGTAGCCCTCGACCTCCCGGCAGTAGTCCTGGTCGTAATGGATGCGGTGACCGTTGAACGTCAGAGCCGAGTAGCGGAACAGCAGCGTCGAGGTCGCTTCGAACGTCTCGCTGTGCGTGGGCTTCGGCAGGTCGACGGGTACGGTGGGGCGGGCTGCGCCTGGCCGTGTTGGTGGCTTGTACACGATATCGTGGTCCTCCACGACAGCCAGCTCGCCGCAGTAATAGAGTTCGTGGCGCACCGTCACGAAAACGAGATGACCACTGCGGCCCTGCTTGTGGTCCACCGACTTCACATAGGAGCGCTTGCGAACGGTCGAGCCCAGCAGCAGTGGCTGAAGAAACTCAAGATTGCCGCCTGCCCACATGCGATTGGCCAGGGGGACCGGGGGGAGGAAACCACCCCGAGCGGGATGGCCGTCGCGACCGAGTTCCGACGGAGGAAGTCCTTCGAGAAAGTACAGCCAGTGCCACAGGGGAGGGAGTTGAGCACCGGCAACGAAGTCACTCTGCGGCAAGCCCAGGCTGGCAGCCATAAGACGGGCGTGCCGTACGGAGATGATGTCTTCTGCTTCGGTTACCTTGCCTATCCAAGTGCGCAGGTGGTCAAGGTCGATGTTTACGTCGTTTTGTTCTTGCGTGCTCATGCGGTCGTCTCATTTCCAACTTCGATTGCGAACTCCGCGCGTACTGCAGCTCCATGCTGGTTGAGCTTCGGCGACGGGGTGAAGCGTCCTTCGTCCCAGGGCGTTTGCACAGGCGGGGCAATGAGGTTGAGGTCCTTGCCGTTAACTGCCATAGGCCACTTGCGAAGTGCAGGATGGCTGGACATCTCGCGTACGGTACGGACTTGCCCATACGCGGTGTTTGCCTTCTCCAGGGCTGAGGTCGCTTGAGCCAGGTCCTTTCGCGCGAAGGCCTCCCCAATGAGGTTGTTGAGCTCATCCTTGTTTTGCACGCGAACGTTGTTGCTGCAAAAGCGCTCGTCTTGGGCGAAGTTTGGCTGGCCTAGGAAGTGCAGGCAGAAGTTCGCCCATTCACGCTCGTTCTGGATGCTGATGACCACGCTGGCGCCATCGTTGGTTCCGTAGGCCGCGTAGGGTGCGATAGATGGGTGTTGAAGACCTTGGCGGGTCGGGGCACCGCTGCCATACACCTCGTGCACGTACGGGACCGTCATCCAGTCGGCCGCCCCATCGAACAAGGACACGGCCACACCGCAGCCCTTGCCGGTGCGGTCACGCTGTGCGATGGCGGAAAGAATGCCAATCGTGGCATTAAGGCCTGCACCAATGTCGCAGATGGACACGCCGATGCGGCCGCAGGCCTCTGGTACGCCTGTGATGCCTGCCAAGCCAGTCTCGCACTGCACGAGCATGTCGTATGCCTTGAGATTGCTGGCTGCGTTACCCGTGCCGTAACCGCTGATATCGCATGTGATGAGGCGGGGATGAGCTGCACGAAGGGTATCGCTGTCCAATCCGACACGTGCCAAGGCGCCGGGGGCGAGGTTCTGCACAAAGACGTCGGCCTTGGCCAAAATCGCATCGAGGACTCTACGGTCACCTTCCTGTTTGAAGTCCAGCACGATGGATTCCTTGCCGCGATTTGTCCATACGAAGTAGGACGCCTCACCGTTTGCAGCTCCGTCATAGCCACGAGCGAAGTCACCCTCGGCACGTTCTACCTTGATAACGCGAGCTCCCATATCAGCCAGGCGGCTGGTGGCCAAGGGAGCAGCCAGAGCTTGTTCGAGCGTGACCACCACCAGGCCCTCCAGAGGCTTGACGGTTGAACGCTGGGCTGTGCCAGCGTTCGACTGAGTTGAAGTGTTCATCCCCGCAGTTTCTGCACTTCCCATCTAACGTGCAGCGACATCTGGCAAAGTGAGAGTTTGTGAAAGACAAACGCTCGGCAGCATTGAAGCGAAAGACGAGGGACAGCGATGCACTACGATTTGGTCGACCTTAAGGTGTTCTTGGCCGTTGCTGAAGAGCTCAATTTATCGCGTGGGGCCTATCGGTCCAACCTATCGCCGTCCTCCGTAAGCCTGCGACTCAAGGGCCTCGAGGATGGACTTGGCGTGCCTCTTTTTGTGCGAAAGGCCAGAGGCGTGGAGCTCACACGGGCTGGCGGGGTCCTGCTTGAGCATGTGCGACGGGTTTTGGCGCAACTGGAGCAAATGCACGCTGACTTGCTACCGTTTGCGCAGCGCGTCAAAGGCCACGTGACGCTTTTTGCGAACAACAATGCCATCAGTAGCCACTTGCCTGCCGACCTCGCGCGCTTCTTCGCGAAGCATCCAGCGGTGCGTATTGATTTGGAAGAGCGGCCAAGCCTGGACATCGTTGCTGCTGTTGCGGCCGGCAGGGCTGACCTCGGAGTGATTGCTGTGGAGCAACGGCACCCGGACCTCCACTACGTTCCGTACCGTGAGGACGAACTAGTAGTCCTGGTACCGCTGAACAACGCCTTGGCTAAGAAGGCTGGCGTTCGTTTTTCCAGCTGCCTCAATGAGCCGTTCGTGAGCTTGCAGCCGGGGATGGCTCTGCATACTTTCCTGGCCAACCATGCGATTGCTCTGGGAGCTCAATTGGATGTGCGGGTGCAGGTGTCTGGCTACCGCGCGATAGCTCATCTTGTCGCTTCGGGTGCAGGCATTGGCGTCGTGCCGCGGTCGGCGGTTGAAACCGAAGACCTTCGGCATCTGGCGGTGGTGCAGCTCGATGAGCCTTGGGCGTTAAGGCATCTGGAGGTGTGCAGGCGCAAAGCCGAGTCTGACAACCCATTCGTCAACCAGCTCGTGGCTGAGTTGTGCGCTGTGCACTATTCACGATGTATCGCTTGATGCGAGCACAGGGTTCTGCCCCCTCCATGTCGGCCATACAGTAGCTGAGCCTTAGGCACATGTGTTGGTTAAAACCGGCAGCAAATCACTCTTCGCCTCGCGTCGTTTGGCGTCTTCCGCGACTTGGTGACGGCGAGCGACTGCCCACATCACCAGCATGTGCCATCCCAAGGCCAAGACTGGGACGGGCGCGAGGCCATGAGACGACTGGACTCTGAGAAAACCTGCACTTCTTTGTTCTCTCTCTTCCGGTACCAGGCCTACGTGCAACACGAGGGGCACAAGAGGAATGAGGCGCGCAACCATCGCCGGTAGGCCTGGAGGCCCCGTTTCAGAGAGCATCGGTTTTGCAACGGCCTAGGGTCACGAGCAACTAGAGCGTCGACTGTGGCTAAGCACTTGTCCAGGCAGCTACCTGCCCGCTTTCGCGCACAGTGGCCCTAAACTCCCGACCTGCTTGTCAATTTAAAAAGCGACGAACCACATGCAAGCCGAAGACACACCCCCGCGCGGGCTGCTACTGCTCGATATTGATGACGTGTTGTGCCTCTCGAACCCGCTCGGCGTCTACCACGCACGCGGTGCGCTATCGCGGCCTAACGATGAGCCCAAGGATATTTGGAAGAAGCTGTTCCATGCTGACGCCGTTGGAGCACTGCAAGAGCTGATGACGCAGTGCCGACCTAACGTAGTGCTGACGAGCAGCTGGCTCGAAATTTTTGACCGGCAGCAGTTTGTTGAGGTCTTCAAACTAACAAGCCTTGGCGCTGTGGCCGAGGCCCTACACCCCCATTGGGACGCGCCAGCCGACCTTGGCGTCTCCCGCCAAGTCGCGATTTCCAGATGGCTGGAGGCTCATCACCGAGGGGAGCCGCTCCTGATTCTTGATGACCTGCGGAGCGGAGAGAGTTTGGTCGAATCAGAATGGGATGCCGCCGGCCATCAAATATTGTGCGAAGTCGACCGGGGCTTTCATCGGGGGTTGTTGCCCGCTGCAATTCGTGCGCTGCGAACTCCATACGTGAAGCCCGCATACTGGTGACCGTGGCCGAGCGGATGGAGCACGTCATCGGTGCGAAGAAGAGTGACGTGCTGTTGCGCCCCAACTTTCGTCAGGTTGGCAGCGCGTCTCGGGTGTCGCGCTGCCTGCGGACACTATGTACTTTTGGCGTGCTGATGGGTATCAGGACGGGGCTCTGCCCGGCGACTCTGGTGAGCTGGGGCTTGTGCGTCTGGGC
This sequence comes from Delftia sp. ZNC0008, assembly GCF_000799035.1. NCBI lineage: Bacteria > Pseudomonadati > Pseudomonadota > Betaproteobacteria > Burkholderiales > Comamonadaceae > Delftia > Delftia sp. ZNC0008. Next base: position 16,899 of record NZ_JTKZ01000068.1, on the reverse strand, counting down.
GCCACTTCATAGTTGAGCAACGATGGTTTTTGCGAACGCGGAGACGGCCTGCTTCCGCCATCACGAATCAGCGCAGCATCAATGTTGACCTCTGGCATGTCGTTCGCAATGACGGCCACACGGAGGCCTTCTCGATTGTTGAGGATGTGGTTTAACAGGGTTGTTTGACCTGCGCCCAGGAAAACAAAAAGCACGGTCACAAGGCGGAGCCACCCAGCCTATTGCAGCGTCATTTCGCAACCGACAAAAACTTCCTTATGCTCGGGGCATGCCCTTTGACCGCATCACCTTTTGCCTCGAACGTTTAACTGACTACCGAGAGTTTGAGCGTCTGTGCTCTGCGTTACTCGCCGGGGCGGGCTATCCAAACATCGACCCTCTTGGTGGCACGGGGGATGGAGGACGCGATGCCATCGTTCGACAGGACGCCTCTGGCCGCAGGATTGGCTTCGCGTACACGGTTCGAGAGGATTGGCGGGCCAAGCTCAAAAGCGACTGTGCTTCGCTTGCAAAGAATCACCACAAGCTGGACGCGTTGGTCTATGTGTGCACAGAAGCGCTAAATGCTTCGCAAAAAGACTGGGCGTACGAACTCGTTCGCGACGACTTCGGGTGGGAGCTGGAACTCTTCGACCTCGAGCGGCTGCGGGCCCTTCTTGCTGGTCCTCATCGGCATCTCATCGCCCAACACCCAAGCATTTTTACGCCGCCCTTCTTCCCACAGAAAGGCGGCCAGTCGATGGTTGAATCACGAGACTTGGTGGTGATTGACCATGTGGATGCAGACCACGCGTTGGCGACGTGGTTGGCAAGAAGACTTGCGCTGGCAGGCTATTGTTCGTGGTGCCGGGGTATGGCGCCCCTTGTTGGCGAGAATGCGGACGAGACGGTTCGTGCGTTGCTTGAGTTCAGGGCAGCCCAGTACATACCTATCCTGTCTCCTGCAGCTCTTCAGGACCCGAGCTTGCTTGAGCGCTGCATCATCGCAGCAACTAGAGATAGGTTTGTTGCCCCTTGTACTGTCGCTCTGCCTCCTACCGCAACTCTGCCATCGAAGCTAAGTGCAGTCGTCGCTGCAGAGTTCGGCACCTCTTGGATGACGGGTCTGGAAGGTGTACTGGGCCGACTCAAAGCGCAGGGTGTTGAAATCCGTTTCGACGCGGTCCGAGGCCGTAGCATCGCGCTGGGGGGATACCTGCCAGACCGCGTCACAGTTGCTGAGCCTGAGCCGGTGTTCGCGAACGTTTTTCCATTGACGCTGCCTGACGTCATGAAGACGTTCGAGCTGCGCCATGCACCGAAGGAAGAAGAGCTTGAGGAGTGGCGGAAGTCCTGGCCATGCGCTCGCCTTGGTGACCGACTTTTCGCGGCGTTTCAAGAACCTCCTGATGAGGTCAAGGTTGCCGGAAAAGGTGGGGTGCTGTGGAAGGATGTCTTCGAAAAAGAGGGTCGTCGAACACGTGACATCGCCAAGGAGCTCGCACGTCGCAGTTTAGAAGTCGTATGTCTTCAAAAGGGGCTTAAATACTGCCCAGACAGGAAGGTATTTTATTACCCCGACCGCGACACAGGCCCTTGGGTGCAGCCGCTTCGGCATGTAGATGGTCGGCCCACGAAGGTGCAATTGACGGGAGAGCGGACAAAGGGGTTCGGTGAAAGAGCATCACTGTTTCTATACCAGCTTGCGCCGCGGTTCTCCGCACAATGCGATGCTCAAGGGAATTGGACAGTGCTGGTCAATGTCTATGTTCGAGTAACAGACCTCGAGGGGAAGGTGTTTGAGGGCAAGGAAATTGGCCGCCGTCGAAAGTTCGTTACCAAGCAATGGTGGAACAACCAATGGCTCTCACGCATGCTTGGTGTGGTGCAGGGGTTGGAGACTTCGGTTGGACATGTTCAGTTCGATGAAGGGGAAGCTGCCGTGGTGATGAGCACTTCTCCCTTGACCTGGCAGTGTCCTATCGGCTTGGACGTTGGCGTACTCAGTGGCGCCTATGACATGGGCGAGGAGCTGGCGGAGTATCGAACAAGAGACGAAGACGAAGACGACGAGGTTCCAAGCCCAGACAAGGATGGAGGTTCAGCGAAATGAGCGACAGTTTCCACTTTCTCGGTGAGCCGTTATTGGAGTTTGGAGAGCAGCAGACGGCGGAAGACCCCCACGATGGTCTTGCCTTGTTCGGCCCTGCAGACCGTCGCACGCAGATGTCGGACTACGTGGTCTTCGGCACGCCGAGGGGAACCGAGCTATGGACCGAGTGGTGCTCGGCCATGAACTCTCCTGCAGCATGTGTGGACGTGGCGAAGCATCGCGCATGGCCGCCATTTCCAGGTTTTGAGGTCGCGTTTGGGGCTAAGTGGCCTAGACCTCTACGAACGTTCGTCATCAACGAAACAGAGCTTTCCAATGCGTCGCGCAAAACGGACCGCCATGAACGAGCCTTTTCAGTGGCGAATCTATACATGGCACAACTAGAGAAGCTGGCAAAGCTCGATGCGCGCCCAGCCTTGGCCGTGTGTGTCGTGCCTGATGAGGTCTATGAGAACTGCCGGCCCAAATCATTTGTCGCGCCCGACAAGCGCAGTGACTCAGGCCTCTCCAAGGAAAAGGTTGGGCTGTTCAAGGCTGTCATGAAGGACCGCGCCAAGGGTCAAGCTCGTATGTTCGAGGACGACGATATTGAAGAGCTGGACGACTATGAAAGTGCCCACGCGCTTTCCCCAGACTTTCGCCGCCAGTTGAAGGCACGGATGATGGGTCACGAGTTGCCTGTTCAAATTATCAAAGAATCAACGCTACATGTGACGCCGCAAGTCCGGAACGGCGAGAAGGGTACCAATCCTTTGTCCGACCGGCTCTGGAACTTCTCCACTGCCGTCTACTACAAAAGCGGCGCTAAGCCATGGAAGACTCCATGGGCCCGAGAAGGCGTCTGCTATGTCGGCATCGCCTATAAATTGACTGAAGACGGTCGGCAGGCCTGCTGTGCAGCCCAGATGTTTCTCGACAGTGGCGACGGCTTGGTGTTTGTTGGCGAGTTCGGCCCGTGGTACTCAAGGGAGAAAGGCGAGTTCCATCTGCCTCCAGACAAAGCCGAAGCTCTGTTGAGAGGTGTCATCGAGACCTATCAGCAGCAAGACGGGAGACCTCTCACAGAAATTTTCCTCCATGCCCGTTCAGGCATCGAGGAGGCAGAGTACCAAGGCTTTCGTCGTGCTTGTCCTGAGGGAGTGAATCTGGTTGCGATACGCGTACGACAGGAGCGGCAGGGACACCGTCTGTATCGGTTTGACGAACATCCAGATGTCGCGAAGCGCGGTCAACACCCAGTCCAGAGAGGGGTGTTTTGGCAGCGCGGTCCGCGGTACGGCTTTCTCTTCACCAACGGCTTCAAACCCCGGCTTGGTACTTACGATGGGTTCGAAATTCCCGTGCCGCTGGCAATCACCATTCAGCACGGCAAAGCAGACCTGCTTCAGGTCGCACGGGACATCTTGGGGCTCACCAAGCTGAACTACAACGCCTGCCAGCTAGGGGAAGGACAGCCAATCACAGTTAAGTATTCAGACCGTGTGGGTGAGATACTTCTTGCAAACCCCGGGCTAACCTCCGACAAATGGAAGCCGAACTTCAAGTATTACGCGTGATGCTGGAGGGCCTGGGGACAAAAGGCCTCTAGAGCGATGCAAGAAACTCGAGCAAGGCTGCATTTACCGCATCAGGGGCCTCTTGGGGCAGCCAGTGACCGACACCTGGTATCACATGGGAGCCTCGCAGATGAGGCGCGAATGCTGGCATAGCTTGGATGATGTCTCGCATACTTGGCATTGCGAGACCGGTGTCGCGGTCGCCGACCAAGTACAGGGCCGGTACTTCAACGCGACGACCCTCAAAGGCCGCATCGGAGCGCCAGTTCGCGTCCAGGTTGCGGTAGTAGTTGAGGCCTCCCGCGAACCCGGTGCGGTCAAAGGCCTGGACGAACACGGCCATGTCTTCCGGCGCGAGCCAGTCAGGCAACTCCGATGGCGTGGGAAGGCCATCCAGCAGTCCTTGCCCACGCGGTAGAAGGCCAAAAGGGTTGGGCGTCGTTGGGTCCTCCCGAGAGCCGGCGGCCCCGGAGGCGGCGTAGTAAATTTTGCGCAGCGTGAGTTCGACGTCCGCTTGCAGTTCGCGCTCGGCTACTCCAGGCTCCAGGAAGTAGTGGATGTAGGCCCAAACGTTCTCCATCTTGGGAAACAACAAGCTCGGGAACTGTGGTGTCCGGCCCATCATCGGAACGCCCATACCTACAACAGCGCGGAAACGGTCTGGTCGCAGGCGAGCCGCTTGCCAAGCCAAAGTTGCTCCCCAGTCATTACCCACCAGAACAGCTTGCTTCTCTCCCAGCGCGTCAATCAACCCAACCAGGTCGCCGACAAGCTCAAGCAGCCCATAGGCCTCCGGCTGCTCAGGGCAGTCGCTCTCACCGAAACCTCGAAGGTCTGGTGCCACCGCTCGATAGCCAGCCTGCGACAGTACTTGCACTTGGTGGCGCCATGCATGGGAGGTCTCGGGGAATCCATGGCACAGGAGCACGAGAGGGCCCACGCCTTGTTCAAGCACATTGAAGCTCAAGCCGTTGGCGCGCACGGTATGGTGTGGAATCTTTGTCATAGTCACGTCCCTAAACACTTTATGTAGCGTAACATTTAAAGTTGCGCAATGTTTGAATGCCTCAAGACACCCGCCTTGCGCGCCTGCTTCATGTGCTGATTCACATGCATCTGCACGGCGGCTCCACAACATCTGAAACCATCGCAACGATGCTGAGGACGAACCCGGTCCTCGTGCGCAGAATGATGGCTGGCTTGCGAGACGCCGGCTATGTCATCTCCAGCGGCGGGCGTGGAGGCGGCTGGACACTGACTTCAGGCTTCGACCAATTGACCGTTGCAGATGTGCATCGCGCGGTCGCAGCGCGTCAAGTCTTTGCGTTTGGTCCCGCAACAGACAACCCTCAATGCCCTGTGGAGGCGGCTGCGAATCGCTTCTTGGAAGCATCGATGGAGCTGGCTGAAGAAGCATTGGTCCGCCAGTTGGCAACCAAGAGGCTCCTGGATATCGCTGCGGAGGTGCCTTGAAGATGCTGGCTCCAGTGCAAGCCGAGGCTGATTGCGGTCTGTCCTAACGGTGCTTAGACCTTGGACAGTTGCTGCTCGCGGATGTCGTTGACAGCTGCTGTGGGGACTTCAAACCGCTCGATACGCCCCACGACAAGCCAGTAGTTGAGCACTGCCACACAACCACGGGCATTGCCTTCGTATTCCCGCCCCCCCGTAGGCCTGTGCTGCGCCTGTGTGAGCGTTGATGGTGATTTGCTTAGCGTGCATCCGTTCAGTGGTTAGAAGGCTCGATAATTCATGATTGAGTGCAACGAAGTGCTCACAAACATACAAGGTAGAAACATGAATTTGAAAGAGCTGCTCGCGGCCAAAGCCGCGCTTGATGCAGAGATTGCAACCGCGAGGAAGGGGGAGTCAACAGCTGCGTTGCGGCGCGTGCAAGAGCTCGTCAGCGAGTTTGGGTTCACGATGCAGCAAGTCTTCCCGCTCAAACCGCTCAAAGATAAAAATGCAGGTGAGGCAAAGTACCAAGACCCTGACACGGGAAAAACGTGGACAGGCCGCGGGAAGCCTCCAACGTGGATTGTTGGCAAAAATCGCGAGGACTTCTTGATTGTCCAGCCCGAACACGAATCACACCAGCGGGCGCCTTACCTGGCTGAGATGGCTGCCGCGGCGGGTCGCAACCACCACTGATGCTGAGGCTTGAATTTAGCCAGGCGAGCATCTCGAGCAACAGTGCCTCGCCAGCGCAAAGTGCTGCTGCTGTACGGTACGGGCCCTCATGGGCCGCAGCGCCAATAAGCACGACCCCCGTAGACTATGCCCAAGCCTGACAAGGCTTGTCTGTTGGCGCAGGCGAGACATGCTCCGCTTGCTTATCGACTTTGGAACTGTCTGACTTCGAAACGTCAGGAGCAAAAGCTGATGGGGTGGTGCGCGCGGCTGCTGCTGGCCTGACCGCAGGCGGGGATGGGCGCAATTTTCGCCTCTTCGCGGCGCGCTGTCTTTGCGCCGTGCGGGAAGTCATAGCAGGAGGGTTGACTGTTGCTACAGGAGCCACACTATCAACCCAAGTCTCGCGGTCGAGCGCACGAACAACGCTCAAGAGCGTCTTGACGGTCGTGCCGGCACCGCCTTCCCGATTACGCAACGCTCGCACGCTCACCCCCGCACGTGCAGCAAGCGTCTTTTGGTCAAGATTTTTGTTCAGCCGCAGCCGCTTGAGCTGTCCGCCCAAGTGCGCCTCCATTTCGTCGACGGTTCTAGTTGCTAACATTGCAAACCCCACAATCGCCCTTAGTCAGTCACAAAGCTAGCAAAAAAAGGATAAGAATCCTTTTAAGGCATATTGATAGCGAGGCACAGTTTAAAGCTGGTGCAGCGGTCGCAAACAGCGAATTTCTAACATTTAACATGGTAGAAGGCGAGTAACTAATGTTGGCGCCTCGTAAACCCATCTAGAGTCATGCAAGAAAAAACATCAGCCTCGGTCAAGACGTTGACGAGCATTCAACCCTCTACCTGTAGGAAAAATTAGTAGCCAGTGTGGATATTGCAAGATAGTAGTTATTTGGCATAAAGTTTTTTCATACGAAAGGTGGGGTACTGTGAGCTCAGGAAAATACGCCATTCGTTCTGACTTGGTCTATGAATTGCTAACCTATGGTGACGGCCTTGGTCAAAAGATGTTGAGCATTAAAGGGAACTGGAGTAATGGACACCAAAGTAACGTAGCCAAAGGCATTTTGACGTGGCTCGCCCAAAAAGCGTTCAATTCCAATCCTATGCCCTGGCAACCCGACACATGCTTTTGTTATTCATTGCAGAAAGAAGTGTTCGAGAATGTCACTTCAAAGCTGGTTTATTTGATTGAAAATGAACAGCATATCATCCACGCAGCCGTAGACGAATTGCGCACAATGCGATGTGCGCATGAACAATGGCTGAAAAATTATCACAAAGAGAAAGTAATAAATGTTGGCGGAGTCGATTTTATATCTCTGGGGCGTGCATATCTAGACGAATACAGCGATAAAATTCGGAAAGGTTTCGCCTCTACGTTGTATGAGCTCAAGGTCTTTAGCGAGGCGCTTCATGCGACTGGCGAAAGCAATATACCCGATATTATGGTTCCACATAATTTGTTAACGTCTTGGTCGAGACACGCCGGGTATCCGCAGCGTAGTGTAAAAGTCCAAACACTTATTCCCATCAATGACATATTGTGTTCCGCTGATTTTTTACAGACGAGGAGCACTAATAAAGAAATTATGGCTATAGAGGGGGGTGAATGGATTGTTCTGACTATGAATCCAACAGGGTTTAGAAAAATACCAGCACAAGATATTTCTTTGGCTTGTAACAGCCTTCGACCTGAAAGCATGAAGGTGCCGGACTTGATGACCTGCAGAAGTCAGCTTAAAAAAGGCTTCCCGCTTAGTAAAAGGGATAGTGGGCTGACATTTTCGTCTGAGTTTTTTTTCGAAAACAGAGTTCGTCAATTGCCTTGGGGAGAGCGAGTAAGGTTAGCTTGGAAAATGCTACTAGGTCACCCCTTTTAATTGACCTAAATTCGTACTGGGGGCTGAAATCCATAACGGCATATGTGCCTGGTACATTCTCGCGGCTCATAAGGAACCGCCGACGTCACGGTTTAGGTTCATCCATTCAAAGAAGGGTGCAGAAAATTTTTTATCCACTACAACCTTCTGGGGTCGCGTACTGGCATCCATTACACGTTGTCCGTCTGTATCTACTAAGAGCAATCCATCAAAATGCTTCAAAATAGCCAATAAAGCCTGGCAGGTCAGCACATGCTTTCGCGTTAGGTCATCAACAGAGTTCTGAGTAACGGGTGGACTGACTTTAAGAGGCCCCAACTGTGACTTTGTCGCCTCTAGCTCAGCGATATAGGCCTTAAGTCGGTTTATCTCCCGTCGCAGGCTCTCTGCCCCGACTTCTGCCGCTATCACGAGCGCACCCGCCTTGGGGTCATCCAGGCTCCTGCGGTCGATTGCATCGGTGCCTTCGGCACAGCTATGCGCCATGTATGAAAGTAACAGAACCTTATACCGCTTATTTCGGAGTAAGGTTGCTCGATTGCAACTCGCTCCTTCCTGCTCACTGATATGTTTTGCCAGCATGTCAGCGAGGTCCGTGATGTATTCACATTTCAAGCGCTTCTTCTTCATGTATGCAAGGAATTCTCGAACAAGAGCCTCTCTACGTTCCTGCTTTGCCTGTTGCCAGTCTGCGAAAGGGTTTTTGCCGACCATTTTTATATATTCCCCAAAAGAACGGGGGGGTGCGGCTCTGGCAGTGCCTGTAGGTGCATATCCGTTGTCAGCAGGGCCACGACGCCCCGATAGTTAAGCCCGTTAGCTTCGACGATTGTTCTAAGAAGACCGGCACATTGTGACGCAACGTCAGGTGGCTGACTGGACATCAAGGCGGCCCGAATGTTGCCTGCATTTGCCAGCAACTGGCGCCTCAGCAGGTCAAAGCGCGCCTTAATCTCTGGGCTGTCAAAGGTGGGGTATGCCACACTTTCGGCAAGGCGTGCCAAGATGTATGCGGTGTCGTTTGTGGGGACGGCGAGTCGTTGCAATGACTGTTGGATGATGTCAGGCTTTGAAACTACCCAGCGGCGCGAGTCTTGCCCAACTTCAAGGAGACGCCTTTGCACTTCAAGCACTTCACTGACCAGCTTCCACGCTGCTAGTTCATCACCAAGGCGCTGGCGCTCCGCTTCAAGCTGCTCTTGTTCAGAGTCAGAATGGTGGTCTTCGAAGTCATCCGCATCAAGCTGATACTCGATAGCCTCGAGTTGCTCGGCACCCTGTTTGACTTTCGCTACCACTGCGGGAAGATGGTCAACGCTACGTACAGCGTATGGGCACATTCCGCATCGACCGATGCCTCGGAGGTCCTTCAGCACGTCAGGAGGGCAGTGATTGCCAAACGGACAGACTTCCGTTTTGTTAAACGATGCGTTGGCTCCTCTTGTTTCTCTCAGAATGTCGATGCCATTTCTGCCGTCCTCCCTAAGCGAGAGTGTTACACAGCCGTAGGAAGCGAGTGTTTCGTCCATGTTCTGCTGCATTGCTTGTGAGAAGGCAGATGTCGCTCCATCGGCCCTAATGAAATGAGGATTGGGCTGGTGAGGGGCGGCCACCAACGTGTCAAACTCCTTTCCATAAGCGCGAATCTGAAGCTCCACGGATTGCTGTGCCTGCGCAGCTCGCACATCGTCATCATCGATATGCACATAGTGATACACCACACCGGTGTGCTGTCCTGTCACATACCTCCCAATGAACTCGGCTGGAAGCACCGTGATGAGATACGATACAACTCCCACCCTCGCGCTGTGGGGTGTAATATCACTCTTGGGTATTAGAACGATGGAGCGTTCGGTCGAATCAACGTGTTGTTTTAGGAGTGCCCTACGGTCTGTTGCGCTATATGGGATATTGGGTGGAAGCAAGTCTAGGAGTGGTGCAACGCGGCCGCAGTCTATCTCCGATAACATACCTTGAACGCCCATAAGAATGTTGCTCCAGATTGTGGCGTATCGACTGTCCGGATGGGGATGGCCGTCATCTTCGACTGAAAATAGAGGGACTATCGAAGGCCATTTCGTTTTGGGATTGCGTTCGTAATAGACTTCCTGGTTGAATCCAAGGCAGTCAATAAGGTTTCGCCAGCGAAGCTGCTCTCGGAGCACTTCTATCACCCGCATGTTGACATGTGGCTCCCAGCTCGTTGTCTTAACCTTGTCCGTGTTGACTAGCAACTTCGTTATCTCAACATCGTCGGGATGTACTTTTGAGGCAAAGGTTCTTGCATCGAGCCACTGTATGTGCTGATTCCGGATGCCTGTGTAGATAGCTACTAATACGTGGTGAAGCCCGTGAGGCTGCGGAATTCGCAGCGTACGACCATCTTTCAGTCTGAATGTCCCAAGGTCTAGGCAGTTAGGTAGGAACTGTAACCTGTACGCCTTGCCCCTGAAGAACACCATCGGGACGTATCCAACAATAACAGATGCACGCAGAGTGTCGATGATATTTAGCTTTGGATTGAAGATGGAAAGGTCGTTGGGCGCTATTTCACTTGCAAGTATGCGTTCGAGCACGACATGAGTGTATGTGACCAACGCTTCGACATATGCAATATAGAATGCAAACAGCCGTCGTGGAATCGGTCGCTTGTTCGTGCCGGCAGACCTACCCACCGAGGGAAAATCGTGCTTGGCGAGGGGTTGAGTAAATCCTTGGCATCCGGGCAGTTCCTTGGAATTTCTTTCCAAAAATTCAAAAAAATGCGCGACGTTTTTCAAGGTCATGTAGTGGGTGACAGGTGCCCACCTTAAACGTTGCCCGCACTCTTCGATGAATTCCAAAAATGTAAGAGGAACCTCAAAGTCATGAGGGATTAAGCGTGATATGAAAATTCCCACCAGCATCTGATTTGGCTTTGAGGGAAAATTGAGCTTAGTATCCCGATGCTGGTCGAACCAATATGGTAAATAGAAAAAAAGATAGAGATTGAGGTATCCAATAGATTTTAATTTTTCTTTTGTGGTTTCCACTCGTAGCTTGCGAATGTAAATCCTCTGGATTTCAATCCACGTCTTTCGCATTGATGAGAAATCTACGTCGAGACCAGGTAGTGATTTGACGCGAATGATTCGCTCAGGCAGTGCATCTGACGGAAGCATTGAGAACACCTCAAGGGTGCTATCCGGTTTTTTTGGGCTACTTAGCATACGGCTTGTCTTGTAGTTCTTGCGCTCCGCATCTCGTAATGCCTCATCCCATGCGCGGACTGAAACGTTCACGTCAGCCCCATAACGTCGCTCCAACACTGTCACTAGAGCTCGATAGCCAATTGACCTGCCGCAACGGCTAAAGTCGGTTGAGTCGTTTGCCTCCTTCAGTTTGATAAGGTCGTCCAGATTGACGTCTTCTGGCTGGTTCCACCCGAGAGAAAGCAACAACTTTGTGCCATGTGAAAGAAACCAGGTCCTGCGACTTTTATGTGTTGTCACCGACTCAAGTGCTTCAGCGTATGGCGATTCGGCATCACCGACCGAACGCACGAGCTTGATAAGCTCGGAGCCCAGGAATGGCGTAATTTCCATCCGGGCTTTATTTTCTCGCTTAGGGAATGGCCATCTGAATGAAAATGGGAGCGTGATGGCGCCGCGGCTGTGCAATGCAATGAGAAAAAAACCAAGACCGAATTGGACTGTAGCTCGGTAACTGGGTCGATAGGGATAAGGGCCGTCCGGCTCAGCCAGGGTTAATCTGTAGAATGCTTCTTTTGACATTGGACCGTTTATGAAGCTTTCTGCTGCAAATGCTTCAAGAACGTAGGATTCATCGAACTTCACACCTCGCTTGACGAGGGTGCAGAGACAGACGTATTTAGCGTATGCCAGTCGAGTACGGGTCTTCGTCGTAACGGCAGCAAGGTCAAAATCTTCTGCGCCGTAGAGGCCGACCAGCGCAGTAGCGGCTTCCTCGAGCGACAAACGCACCGCAAGGTCAAGCTCTTTTCCGGTTAAATTGATGACGAGCTGTCCCCTTGTGGTATTAAGCATCCTTCCTACCTCACCGAAATTGGGCTAATGCTTTCTGCTAAAATAGAAATTTCAACTGCCGCTAGCTTTGCCTGCAGCGCATCGCGCTTCATCTGATTCAATGATTTGATGCTGCCATTTCCGAAGACCATGGTATTTGCGAACGCAAGTTCTATCTGAAGAAGGTCGGTATCATGGCGGGCATATCGTTCAGTAGAAGTCACGCTGTTGTGACCCATGAGATGCTTTACGAGTCCGATAGGCAATCCATAGGACCCGTCAGCACGGGGGAAATAATTAAGCAGGTACGTTCCATATAAGTGACGAAGCGAATGGACGCTCAGACCTTTGCGCTCGCTTGCCAGTAGGATGCAGCCTGCAACTGCAGTTTGGAACACTTCATTCCGCGTGCTGGGTGCGCTTAGAAAGAAGGGTCTGCCCTCCATGCCCTTTCTACGGTGTTGAAATACGAACTGATGTAGCCCATGAGGCATGTATTCAAATCGTATGTATTTCTCCAACGCCTCGAAGAAAATAGAGGCAAAAGGCTCGATGAGAAAAGTTGTCTGCGTGGCGCGGCCCTTCCAGACCAATTTGTCGCGCTCCCAAGGTTCGAGAGCCAAATAACTACTGTCGTTGGCCCTACGATTGGGCGCGACAAGCTTTACCGTGCTTTCCGCAACTCGAACGTCCTCCCAAAGCAGCTGTAAGGCTTCGCTGATGCGGCATCCGGACGCCGCACAGAAGCTGTACAAGGCTTTGTCCCGCCAAGACGGCATTTTATCGATTAGTGGTAGGGCTGCGTCAAAAGGAAAGGCGCGCTTCTCGTTGTAGGGCGAGGTTCCTCTGACGCTTGGCAGCGCCGCTTCCTTCAAAAGCTGCGGCCCGCCAGATACTACTCCAGCAAGCATGGAACTAGTCAATAGAGCTGCCTTCTGGAAACGCTTGGTTGGACGAGTGCCGACGGAAGGCAGAAGTGGGAGGGGGTCGATGGTCGACGTCAACAAACCGTGTCTCGCCAACTCTTCGAGGTGCTTTCGAAGAGTCTCGGACAACTCAATGAACCGACGTACCGGTGCATGCATCAAGTCGCAGCTTGCAGTACTGACCATAGGCGACGGTAGTGTCGAACTGACATCACGTGCGAGTCGGTTGCCTGAGTGACCCCCGTACACAAGGTATTCGCGATATGCCGCTAGCACATCGACTAAATCATCCCGCGTCGGGACGGCCGCCTTGGTCGCAAGGTGCCTTGTTGCCTCTATGAAATAGTCGAAGAACCGAGCCAAATTTCGACAGTACGCCATCCGAGTGTTGACGGGGTTGCGAATAATGCTGTTCGCAAACGCGTCAAAGGATGCGACGCGTCGACCGTCCACGTCGAGGAGAGCGAAGGATTTTCGACCATCGACCTCGATACCAAGGAGCGAGACGTTCTTCAAGCGCCCTCCAATGTGCAACTGCAAACACTCTACAGAAGAGGTGAAGCCTGTCTAACGATGTTACGCCTTGATGCGCAACATGCCTCCCTATGCTGATTCGAGCATGCGGAACAGTGCAGTTTGACCCGGTCCGGTGGGCGGTTTCTGGTTTGATTCTCAAACCATCTGGGGTGCTTCGTCAGCGTACGGTGGGTCGTGCTTCCAGGCATTGAATCGTGCCTGCTGGCTTCAGAGGTGAGGGGTAGCCCAGACCGCTGTGACGGCGCCTGGGGTTGTGCCAACCTTCAATCCAAGTGAAGACGGCCATGCGGGCCTGCGCCTTTGAATCAAAGCTGTGACCTGTGACTCTCGATGAGTTCAGCCTCCAGGCTGGCAAAGAAGCTCTCAGCCATCGCGTTGACATAGGCATCTCCCTCAGTGCCCATTGAGGGGCGAACACCCATCTGACGGCAGCGCTCGCCGAAGGCCAGGCTGGTGTATCGGCTGCCTTGGTCACTATGGTGGATGACGTCTTGCGGCTTGCGCTGGGTCAGCGCCATGTTGAGCGCCGATAGCACCAAGTCGGTCGTCATTCTCTCGGTCATAGACCAACCCACCACACGCCGGCTCCACACGTCGATGACCACGGCCAAGTGCAAGAACCCCCGTCCAGGTGGGCACGTAGGTCATATCGGCCACCCAGAGTTGATAGGGTTCTCTAGCCTTGAACGACCATGTCGTTGGCGGATGAGAAGCGTTTGTCTTAGCGCGTGGTAATCGAGAAGCCACGGCGTTGGTGGCGGATGCCCTGGATGCAGGCCAGACGCATCAGGCGCACAACGCGCTGTAGGCTGATGGAGGCACCTTGCTCGATGAGCTCGGCCCTCACGCGCGGCATGCCGTAGGACTCATATGAGTCCTTGTGAATCTGGCGTATTCGTTCGGTCATTACTGCGTTGGTGATGCTGCGCTGGGAAGGCCTGTGCTCTCGCCAAGCGTAGAAGCCGCTGGCGGATACGCTTAGAACACGGCACATGGTGCGCACGGGGAAGTCGGCCTGGTTTGCCATCATGAGTCCGAAGACTTCGTCGAAGTCGCATCGCTGCGACTGCCAAACCAGGTCGTAGGCTTTGCCAGGATGTCACGCTCCTGCTGAACTTGACGCAGTTGACGACGCAGCCGTACCAGCTCCTCGCGCTCGACGCAGGTCAAGCCTTCCTTGCCGGGCAGCGGTTTGCCACTATCAATGGCTGCTTGACCGACCCAGTTGGTGATGGACTGCGCGGTGACGTTGAATTCGCGTGAGAGTTCGGCAGGCGTGCGTCCGGCACGTACCAACTCGACCATCTGCTGCCTGAACTGCGCCGGATACGGCTGCCTGACTTTGGACATTTGCGGCTCCTTGAACACAAACAATGTTGTGTCCACGCAACCGGGTCAACTCCACAGGCGAACTTAGCTTAGCTTGGCGCGGCGGACAGGAATCGAACCCGTAACCCCCAGCTTAGAAGGCTGGTGCTCTATCCGGTTGAGCTACCGCCGCGCATAAACTTAATACATTCCTAATGTGCAACTAGGAAGACCGTCAATAAGAACCCCCGACCTATTGCTTAGAAGGCAATTGCTCTATCCGGTTGAGCTACGGGCAGGTATGGCCGCTGACGGGCCAGCGCGGATCATACCCGCAATGGGCGGGCGCTCAGGGCTTGGCGGCGTGCCCTGGCGCCCTTGCCGTCATTCGGCGTCTTCTTCTTCCTCGAACACCACCGAAGGGGGGGCCATCACGCGCGCCATGTCGCTCAGCGTGGGCACCAGGCCGCGTGCGAGGTAGCTGTAGGGCGTGTCGGGCTCCAGCGCCGCAGCGGCAATATTGGCCATGGGCTGGTTCATCGACAGGTAGTAGCTGCCCACGGGTGCTTCGACGGCGCCGCGCGTGAGCGCATAGGCGCCGCTGGCGGGCGTGGCCGAGCGGGCCTCGTTGTACGAGTCGGCCAGCAGCTGGCCGGGCTCGGCCACCTTGAGCACTTGCAGGCCCAGCAGGCGCAGCCTGTCCACGGCGGTCTGGGCGCTGGCGGACAGCCAGTAGCCGCAGGAGCGCGGGCGCGACAGCGTGGTGCGGGCCTGCAGGGAGGCGTTCCAGTCCACGCGCACCTGCTGGTCGGCACCCGTGTCGGGCTGGATCATGGTGAGCGTGCGCTGCTCGGGCGTCTGCTCGGCCTGGACGGCCAGTTGCTGGTGGCAGGCGAGAGAGGCGGTCTCACGCGCCACGAAGGCCTGCACCTGGGTGAGGTCCTTGGCGCGCTCGGCGCTCGAATGCAGCATGCGTGTGGCGGCGGTGACCAGGGTGTGCACGCGCCGCTGGATGTGGGCGCGGCCCAGGTCCGAGCCACGGCTGCTGACCAGATAGCCCACCGAGTTCTTGAGTCCGCTGATGTTGCGCAGCGAATCGGGCGCCAGGCTGCCCATGGAGATGGACTTGTCCTGCAGCTCCTGGCTGGTGGTGTAGTACCAGTCGCTGCTCAGGCCGGCCTGCGACAGCGCGGTGCGCAGCGGTGCCGTGTACCACTCGCGCGCAGCCTTGGTCACGAATTCATTCTGGTTGGCCGTGGCCGAATACTGCAGCAGGGCGTCGTAGCGCTGTATGGCCTGGTACTTCTGCAGGAAGATGCTGGCGGCCGGGAATTCCTGCAGGTCCACCACGGCGACGGGGCGGTAGTCGCGTGCCAGCGTGGCCAGGGCCTTGGCCTCCGGCGTGTTCAGGAGCAGGTGGTCATGGGCGATGTCGGTGCCATCGGCTGCATTGCGCGTGCCGGCTTCCACGGCATCGGGGTTGGCGCGCGGGACCAGGATCACGTTGATCTGCTGCAGCAGCGGCTCCAGCAGGCCGCCGGGAGCGAGTTCGCGGGCAATGATGAGCAATGCCTCGGTCCCTGCAGGCTCGTCGCCATGCTGGCCGGCCACGAGCATGACCGTGGGGCGGCGGCTGTCATACAGCGCCGACGGCTGGATGCCGGGAGCGCGCGTGGCCACCAGGGCCTGGATGGGGCTGCCGCGCTGCGAGCTGCCGGGCTGCACGATTCCCAGGCGCGTGTCGCGGCCCAGAGATTTGCTGGCCTGGCTGTTCAGCCAGGAAGACAGTTCGCTGGCCGTGGTGAACTGGTTGCGCTGCGGCGCCAGGCCGGGCGTGTCATAGCGCGTGGCCGGGTCGGGGAAGCGCGCCGCCACGGCCGCGTTGTAGGGCAGGGGGACGAGGTTGTTGGCCGGTGCGATCGGCTGCGTGGTCGCCTGGGGCACCACGGGTATTTCCGGGGCCGGGCGGGTGGGCGTGGCCACCTGGGGCTTGGAGGACGTGGGCCACGGCGGCAGCGGCGTGCTGGAGCAGGCGGCCAGCAGGGCGGTGCATGCCAGGGCCGACCACCGCAGCCGGCCCTGTGGCAGCTCCGGATCGGGGCGCTGGCTGGAGGGTATGGCGGGTGGAGTCAGCAGTGTCATGGCGTGGCCTTGAGGAACCAGTCGTGTGGAATCTTGGGGAATCCGGGAAAAAGGGGTGCGGCCTTCAGTCGCCGCAGGCCGCAATGCTATCGGGATGATAGCCATGCAGGCTTGCGGCGCGCTGTCGGCTGAAGGCGCAATCTGTGCAATGCAAAAGGGCTGCAGCCCCGGGGAGATGCAGCCCTTTGGGCTGGTGCAATGCCCGGCATGCCGCCTGGCACGCCGGGTATTCAGTGCCGGTCAGCGACCGTAGCCGCCGCGCGAGGAGCCGCCACGGCCACCGCCGCCGAAGCC
>NZ_JTKZ01000711.1:0-1228 GCF_000799035.1 Delftia sp. ZNC0008 | reverse complement strand
CGAGCCGTAGTAGAGCCATTGGACGTGGCGGCCTCCGGGCAGCCAGCAGTCCGTGCGGTTGCTCAGTTCGTCGTAGCCGTGTGACAGGCTGCGTTGCCTGATTTAATCAGGCAGCAGCCCCGCGTATCAGCCTGATCATTTGATATATTTTATTACACTAATACTTCTCGTGAGTAAACTACAAAATCTCCCTTCTTCCAATTTTTACCGCCAATCCATGCGCACGGGAATCCTTGCCGTATATAAACATCTAGCATTTTTTCGAAATATGGATGAGAGTTAGGCATCATCAATCTCGCTTTCGCACATAATATCAGATCTTCATAAATGGCTTCTGATATGTCAGTGATTTCTTGGGGGTCCAAAATTTTGCTAATGGCATGTTTTGAGAAATATTCCCTTAGATGGTCAAAATAATTGATGTTTCCAATTAATTCTATTAATTTTTTCCTTTTCTCATCAAAAGGCGGGGACTCTATTTCTCCGGATGCATCTTCGGTAATGTCAATGATGAAGCGATAAGGTTTTTTTATGTCTTCATCTTGCTGCATATACATCGCTTTATGAATATCTAATATTCGCTCTTCTGAAATTCTGTCTGTTGTTTGAAGTAATGGCCCATCTTTCATGAGTTGAAAAATCTCTTGAACATTAATGGGGAAATCATTTTCTGAAATCATTAGAAACCGCCTTTCTTTAAGATATCATCCCACAACTTGAAATTAGATCCTTCAGATTTTCTTATTGGAGTGCCCTTCTTCAATTCTTTGTGCAGAAGTTTTTGCATATCACCAAGTCTTTTGGATAGTTTCTTTGGACAGCCGCCGGCAGAAGATATTTCTCTATCAATGGCATCTAGCAGCGCATCACTATATTCGTTATGACTTCCTCTGTGAGTTGATTTGCCATAATACTTTCCTTTTTTACCGTCAAATTTTCCGGCATATTTAGGTAGATTAATAAGATTTTCAAGAGCATCTTGATCTATGCACTTTAATATTGGGCGTTTTTTGAACAATGCTTGTGGAATTTTGTGATGAGTTTGATGTTTGGGTGCCAACCCTGCGGCCTTATTCATTCTATTTCTATGAGTGCTTAAACCATTTGGGTCAATCCATTCAGTTGGATTGACACCGTATGCATAGAAATTTTCACCGCCAAACAACCCAATCGGATCCTGATGCACAAACCTTCCCACCACAGGATCGTAATACCTGAACCGGTTGTA
>NZ_JTKZ01000557.1:0-11862 GCF_000799035.1 Delftia sp. ZNC0008 | reverse complement strand
CCGCGTGTTGACGATCAGGAACAGGTCGTCCTCGCGGCGCACGAACATCAGGTCGTCCAGAATGCCGCCCGCGTCGTTGAGCAGCAGGCCGTAGCGCTGGCGGTGTTCGCCCAGGCCCAGCACGTCCATGGGCAGCAGCGATTCCAGCGCCGCGCCGGCATCCGGGCCGCGCAGGCTGATCTGGCCCATGTGCGAGACATCGAACAGGCCTGCCGCCTCGCGGGTGTGCAGGTGCTCGGCCATCAGCCCCTGCGGGTATTGCACGGGCATGGAGTAGCCGGCAAACGGCACCATGCGCGCGCCCAGTTCCTGGTGCAGGTCGAACAGCGGGGTCCTGAGCAGATCGGTGGTGGAGGCAGCGGACAAGGAGGGCTCTCTTTCAGGCAAGGAACAAGGCATAACGCCATCCCGGTCCTCCGGGATGTGCTGCCCTGCTGTCCGCTTTACCTGAGAGATTCACCCGCACCTTCCATGCGTGGGGCTTGCTCCTTCGGTGGATGGGGCACACCGCCGTGCCCTGCATCTCTCTCCAGCTAGGAACGCCTGCGGCCGTGGCGGCAGGCGGTGCCAGTCCTTTTGCCTGAGCGTTCGGGGCGAACCCTGCGCCTTCGGCGGTGCCGCTGCCTGCGACCGTTGCGGCCGGGCGGGCACTCTCTCCTGACCGGCGCATTCTAGCTGCGGCCAGCGTCCGCGCGGCTTCGGGATTTCCGCGGGCCGACTGCAACTCCATGCGCTTGCCTGCATGGATGCATTTGCAAATTGCATAACTGTCTAAAAAATCTCCTACATTGAGGTGCATCGATATATGAAATCTCGTGAGCGAGAAGGAAGAAGCGCACATGCAGCAGACGCTGGGAGACACATTGGCCTGGCCGGCACGTTACCTGCCGAACAAGGAAGCCCTGGTCGCGTGGGAGGGCGGCGAGCGCCGCGCCTGGACCTACGCCCAGCTCGATGCCGAAGTCAACCGCCACGCCCACGGCCTGGCCGAGCTGGGCATAGGCCATGGCGACGTGGTCGCGGCCTTTCTCTACAACACGCCGGCCTTTGTTTTCACCATGCTGGCGGCCGCGCGCCTGGGCGCCATCTTCAACCCCATCAACTACCGGCTGGCGGCGCAGGAGCTGGCCTTCATCCTCAAGGACGGCGCAGCGCGCGCCCTGGTCTTCGAGCACGAGGGCGGCGAGGTGGCCGCACGCGCCCAGGCCCTGCTCAAGGCCGAAGGCGGCGGCACTGGCACGGGCATCGAGCACTGGATCTTTGCCGACGATGCCCCGGCCGACCCGCTGCCGGTCTGGGCCACGCAGCGCCTGTCCGCCCTGGCCAGGGGCCGCAGCAGCGCGCCGCCCCAGGCCCATGTGCGCGAGAGCGACCCCTGCATCCTCATGTACACCAGCGGCACCACGGGCCGGCCCAAGGGCGTGCTGCATACGCACCGCAGCAAGCTGGCGCACAACGCCCTCATGCACCAGACCATGCAGTTCACGCGCGACGACGTGGGCCTGGCCATGGCGCCGCTCAACCACACGGCCGAGCTGCACACCAGCTTTCTGCCGCGCCTGCAGGCCGGGGCCACCCAGGTGCTGCTGCGCCGCTTTGACGTGGCCGAGGCCTGGCGCCTGATCCGCGAAGAGCGCGTGAGCTTCTTCTTCGCGGCGCCCACCATGGTCACCATGCTGCTGGCCGACCCCATCGCCTCGCCTGAGCAGGCGCCCGCGCTGCGGCTGGTGGAGTACGGCGGCGCCTCCATGGCGCCGCACCTGATCCGCGAATGGACGCGCAAGGTCGGCAGCGACCTGGTCCAGGTCTACGGCACCACCGAGATGGGACCCTGCATGTCCATCCTCCTGCCGCGCGAGCAACTCTCGCACGCGGGCTCGGCCGGGCTGCCCTCCATGGGCCATGACCTCATCGTGGCCCGCTTGCGCGAAGACAACGCCCCCACCGACCCGGCCGAGGCCTGCCTGCCCGGCGAGGTGGGCGAAATCCTCGTGCGCGGCCCCTGCATGATGGCCGGCTACCTCAACCGCCCCGACGCCAACACCCGCGCCCTGGCGCACGGCTGGTACCACACGGGCGACCTGGGCCACATCGACGACGACGGCTATCTCTGGATCCGCGACCGCATCGACTACATGATCAATTCGGGTGCCGAGAACGTCTATCCCCGCGAAGTGGAAGACGCGCTGGTCGAGCATGCCGATGTGCTCGAGGTCGCCGTCATCGGCGAGGCCGACGAGCGCTGGGGCCAGATCGTCGCCGCCCACGTGGTCGCCAAGCCTGGCGCCACGCCCACGGCCGAGGCGCTGGACGCCTTCCTGGTCCATGGCGACCGCCTGGCTGCCTACAAGCGCCCGCGCCGCTACCACTTCCGCGAAGCCCTGCCCAAGACGGCCAGCGGGAAGATACAGAAGCAGTTGCTGAGGGTGGTGGTGGCAGCCTGAGGCTGCGGCCTGCGCTTACTTCTGCGCAGAACAGCACTGCGCCATCGAGTTGCGCAGCCACCGATGCATGGCATCCCCCTGCTTGCGCACATGCCAGGCCTGCTGGTAGGCAAACCGGGGCAGCTCCAGCGGCGGAGCGAAACGGCGCAGCGTTTTGTGGCGGCGCAGGTCGCCAATGGCGCGGCTGCCCACGGTCAGCACGAGGTCGGTGCCTGCCAGCACCTCCAGCGCCGCGCTCCAGTGGGGCAGGGCCAGCACCACGCGGCGGCTCAGGCCTTGGGCGGCCAGCGCCCGTTCGATCTCCTCGCTGGCGTCGGGCCGCATGGCCAGCATGACGTGCGGGCGCTGCAGCCAGTCCTGCAGTGACAGCCCGCCGCGTGCCGGCAGCACGGCCTGGTCGGCCACGCTCACGAACTGCTCCTGGAACAGATCCTGCACCTCGATGCCGTCGGGCAGGTCGGGTGCGTCGGGGAAGGGGCCCAGGGCCAGGTCCAGTTCGCCATCGGCCAGCTGGGCCAGCATCACCTCGCGCGTGGACTGGCTGATGGCCAGGTCCAGCCCGGGTGCGTGCTGGCGCAGATGCCGCATCAGCGGCGGCAGCACGATGCGCGATGCGTAGTCCGACAGCGCCAGCCGCAGCCGTCCGCGTGCGTGGGCCGGGTCGAACTCCGCCTGTGCCAGCAAGCCGTTGAGGCTGCCCAGCGCATCCGCCAGCGGTTGCACCAGGCCTTGCGCGCGTGCCGTCAGCGCCATGCGGCCACCGCGCCGCACCAGCAACGGGTCGCCCAGATGCTCGCGCAGCTGCGCCAGCGAATGGCTCATGGCCGGCTGGCTCTTGTGCAGCCGCAGGGCCGCGCGCGTCACATGTTTTTCGGCCAGCAGGGCGTGCAGGGCCAGCAGCAGGTTGAGGTCGATACGGCGCAGTTCATCCATGCCATGAATATAGAACGTGCACACAAACGATTTCCATTCATCCAGCGGATGCGAGAGCATTCAGGCATGGATTCACGAACAGGAAAAGGATGCTTTGCATGACAGGACGGAACACGATTTTGGCCATGGCCCCCGTGGGCATGGCACTGCTGGCTGGCGCCATCCTGCCGTTCCAGGCGGCGAGCAACGCCATGGTCGGGCGGGTGCTGGGCCATCCGCTGTGGGGCGCGCTGACTTCGCTGGCCGTGAGCGTGATGGTCGTCGTGCCCGCGCTCTGGGCCATGCGCGCGCCCACTCCCGCGGTGGCGCAGGCAGTCGCGGGGCCGTGGTGGCTATGGATAGGCGGCGTGCTGGGTGCCATCTATGTGGCCAGTGCGGCGGCCGTGACACCCAAGCTGGGCGCGGGCGGTTTTCTGGTCTGCGTGGTGGCGGGGCAGATCGTGGTTTCGGTGCTGGTGGACCATTTCGGCCTGATGGGCCTGGGCGCCAGGCCGGTCAATTGGTCGCGGCTGGCAGGGGTGGCGCTGATCCTGGGCGGCGTGTTCCTGGTGGTGCAGGGCGGGACGGCCCGTGCAGCGGCGGCGCCATGAGCGCCGCGAGCACGCCCTGCTTCAGGGGCAAAGGCCCCGGCCTTGCCCGCGTCAGGCGGGCATGCCCGGCGGCACGGCGGCCGGCCTTGCCGCTGGCGGACATTCCTGGCGGGCATCTGCCGTGCCGGGCAGGAGCCGGCCCAGCCGGATGACAAAGCAGGCCCCGCCTCCGGCAGCCGGCTGGAAGAACGCGTCGCCTGCGTGCAGCCTGGCGATGCGCCTGACCACGGACAGGCCCAGGCCATGCCCGTTGACGTGCCGGGTGGCGCTTGCGCGTTCATAGGGCTCGAAAACCTGTCTTGCCGCTTCGGGCGCAAGGCCCGGTCCCTGGTCGCTGACGGAAATCAGCAGGTCACCGGACGCATCGCAGCGGGCGGCCAGGGTGATGTCGCCCGCCTTGGCATATTTGATGGCGTTGCCGACAAGGTTGGAGATGGCGATGCGCACCAGGACAGGGTCGCATTGCCATTGCTGCGGGCCTTGTTCCAGATCCAGTTTCAGGCGATGCCGCCGGGACCAGCCGACGAGCTCTGCAGACTCCTCCAGGAGTTCATCCAATGGCGTCTGCTCCAGTTGCAGCCGGAACGCGCCCGCGTCCAGCCGGTCGTTGATCAGGCAGGTGTCCACCAGGGTCATCAGCCGGCGCGAGGCCCTGCGTATCTGGGACGCCTGCTCGATGAGGGAGTCCGCGTCCGTCGTCGGGAACGTCTGCAGTTCGGTCGCGGCGCCGTCCACGATCGTGAGTGGGGTGCGGAACTCGTGGTTGATCATGTTGAAGAACTGGCGCTGTTCCAGCCGCATCTCCCGCTCGCTGTGCAAGGCCGTCTGCAGGGCCTGCTGGGCCGTTTGCAGCTGTGCGGTGCGCTGCAGCACCTTGGACTCCAGCTCGCGCTCGGCCGCCTGGGCGCGTGACAGGGCCTGCATCCGCTCACTGCGCAGGGCGCGCTCCGCCACCCGCGTGCGGTTGGTCACCGCCATTCCCAGCAGGATGGCCTCGGAAACACGCCCGGCAAACCAGAGCATCTGGGCCGATGGCAGCGCGACATCGGGGAACAGGCCCTGGGTTCTCAGCAGGTTCAGGATGCCCAGGGCGGAAGGCACCGCAAACGCCAGCGCGCCCGGCAGGTACTGCCACTGCCTTCGAACCACCAGCAGGTACAGCACGAAGACCGCACCGAACGATGTGGACACCAGGGCCGTGAACACCACGGCACGCGAGATCTGCGCATAGCCCCCCAACAGTGCCAGGCCCAGTGCGATGGCATTCAGCCAGGCCACCACGCTGAAGAGGTGCGCAGCCCAGATCCAATGGCGACGGAACTCGAACAATTGACTGAAAAACACCGTCGCCACCACACAGAAGCTGCAGTAGGCGATGGACAGCGCATGCTGGGGCTGGTCGGCGCCGGGCAGCCACAGGCCTTCGGGCCGGTAACGGAAAGCAGCGTAGGCAAAACCGGCTGCCAGGAGCGCGGCGCAAAGAATGTAGAGCCTTTCCCTGAGCCAGCACCACAGGATCAGGCTCATCAGCGTGATGGCCAGGGCCGAGCCCATGTACGCGTAAAGCAGCATGGCGGCCGGCGCCATGCTCCTGCCGGGAAAGACCGCGATGCCCTGGGCTGCCTGGGGGTTGGGCAGCAAGCGGGTGAGCAGCGCCAGAAGCGCTGCGGCTGCCAGGGCTTGCGCCAGCCATCGCATTGCAGAATCCGTTGGCCAGTGCCTCCGGCGGCCTTCGGTGGGATTGTCTTGGGTGTGGATCAAGGGGCCGATTGGTTGATGTGGCGAGCGCCCATGCATGCCCGACGTCAGGGTCAGTGCATGGGCGTGCACGTTTGCGGGAGGCATTGTGCACCGGCCGCCGTTGCGGGAAAGCGCTGCCGGGTGTCTGCGGATGCCTGCCGGGTGCCCCAATGCAACAGGCCGCCCCACTGCGGATAAGCGGGGCGGCCTGTAACGGGTTCCTGAGGGGATCACGCATCCGGGCGCTGGCGGTAGTCGGCGGGGCTGGGTGAATGGTTTTGCTGCGCCGGTAAGCGTGCTCCCATGCAGACAAGTGTGCGCGTCTGGTCTCAGAAAATGCTGCTTTATTTCTTCAAAACAGGCGTTGCTACAGAAAATTATTCTGCGCCTGCCTGTTTTGCAGTAGATTGCCGGCCATGGACATCCTCGACAGAAAGATTCTTTCCGCCCTGCAGGCCAACGCGCGCGCCAGCCTGCAGGAAATCGGCGCCGCCGTGGGCCTGAGCGCTTCGCCCTGCTGGGCACGCATCAAGAAGCTGGAAGAGGCGGGGGTGATCGAGGGCTATACCGTGCGCCTGAACCCGCTGGCGCTGGGCCTGGGCGATACGGTGCTGGTGCAGGTCACGCTGGACAGCCATTCGGACAACACGCTGGAGAAATTCGGCGAGATGCTGGCGACCATTCCCGAGGTGGTGGAGGCGCATCTGGTCTCGGGCGAGTACGACTACCTGCTGCGCGTCGTCGTCAAGGACACGCGCGACTACGAGCGCCTGCTGCGCGAGAAGCTCTACAAGATCAAGGGCATACGCCACAGCCAGTCCAGCTTTGTGCTGCGCACGCTGAAGAAGGCGGACCTGCCGCTGGGGGTCTGAAGTCCATGCCTTCTGGCCAGGCGCCGCCGCCCGCTCCCTACCGCGAACACTCCCCGCCGCCCGCCTTGCAGCCGCACTTCCAGTGCCTGTGGAGCAGCACCGTGGCCTCGGACTATGCCGGCGGCTTTCTCGTGGTGCCCGATGGCTGCGTGGACATCGTCTGCAAAGGCGGGCAGCTGCTGGCCGTGGGGCCTGACAGGGTGGCTGCGCGGCCCGCGCTCGTGCCGGGGTCCGAGGTATGGGGGGCGCGCTTCGGCCCCGGTGCGGCCAGCGCCTGGCTGGGCCTGCCCATGGACGAGATCGTGGGGCAGGCGGTGGAACTGGGCGATCTGCTGGGGCCGCGCGCGCGCGAGTGGGTGCATCGCATCAACGATGCGCAGCCGGGCGCAGGGCAGGCCGTGTTCATCCATGGACTGGTGCAAATGGGCCGCGACGCCCCGGAGCCCGACCGGCAGGCCATGCAGCTGTTCGGTGTGGCGGCTGCAGCCGGGCGGGACGAATCCGGTGTGCTGGCCGCCATGCGCGCGCAGCTGAGCATGTCCGAGCGCAGCCTGCGCCGCCTGTGCCACGCGCAGTTTGGCTACGGCCCCAAGACGTTGGAGCGCGTGCTGCGCTTTCAGCGCCTGCTGGCCCTGGCACGGTCTGACCGGCAGGCAGGTCTTGCGGCCCTGGCGGCGGAGGCCGGCTATGCGGACCAGGCGCATCTGTCGCGCGAGGTGAGGGCGCTGTGCGGCATCACGCCCCGCGCTGCCTTGCAGCAACTGCTGGATTGAGCGGCCCGGCTGGCCGTTTTGTTCAAGATGCCATGCCCCTGCGTGGCCGATGATGGCGGCCTACCGACATTCAATGGAGCATCACATGGGCATCAGGGGCAACAACCACCAGATCGACAACATCGAATTCAACGTGGCCGACATCGCACGCAGCAAGGCGTTCTACGGCGAGGCCTTCGGCTGGACCTTCACAGACTACGGGCCGAGCTACACCGAGTTCAGCGACGGCCGGCTGACGGGCGGCTTCACCACGGGCGAGGAGGTGCGGCCCGGCGGCCCGCTGGTCATCCTCTACGCCGACGATCTGGCCGAGGCGCAGCGCCGCGTGGAAGCGGCCGGTGCCGTGATCAGCCGCGCGGTGTTCGCGTTCCCGGGGGGCCGCAGGTTCCACTTCACCGATCCGGACGGCTACGAGCTGGCCGTGTGGTCGGCCGATGCCTGAAAGACGACAGCCCGCATCTGCGGGCTGTTTTCATGGGGACTGGGAGGGCGTCAGTCGACGTTGGAGCCCAGCTGCATGTCCTTGTACTTCACGATGTGCGTGCCCTTGACCAGGCGGTAGCCGCCCCAGATCAGCAGGAACAACGGCAGGCCGATATAGGTGGCGACCACGCCGGTCCAGTCGATGCGGTCTGCCATGAAGGCCTCGTAGTTCTGGCCCAGCGTGATCACCATGCACAGCACGAAGGCGAAGATGGGGCCGAACGGGAACCACGATGCACGGTAGGGCAGCCGGTTCAGGTCCAGGCCCTGGGCCTCGTAGCCCTTGCGGAAGCGGTAGTGGCTGATGGCGATGCCCAGCCAGGCGATGAAGCCCGTCATGCCCGACAGATTCAGCAGCCAGATGTAGACCAGCTGGGGGCTGAAGATGTTGGTCAGAAAGCACAGCGCAGCCACGACCGTGGTGGCCAGCAGGGCCATCGTGGGCACGCCGCGCTTGTTGACGTACGAGAACATGCGCGGCGCCATGCGCTGGCAGGCCAGGGTGTAGAGCATGCGTGTGGAGGCGTACATGCCCGAGTTGCCGGCCGACAGCACCGAGGTCAGCACCACGGCGTTCATCACGGCGGCGGCCGACAGCAGGCCCGCGCGCTCGAAGACCAGGGTGAAGGGGCTGACGCTGATGTCGCCCAGGTCGTTCTTGAGCAGTTGCGGATCGGTGTAGGGGATCAGCAGGCTGATGACCAGGATGGCCAGGACGTAGAACAGCAAAATGCGCCAGAACACCTGGCGCACGGCGCGGGGCACGTTCTTGGCGGGGTTCTCGGATTCGCCAGCGGCAATGCCGATCAGCTCCGTGCCCTGGAAGGAAAAGCCCACGATCATGGCTACGCCGATCAGCGCCGAGAAACCGCCTGCAAAGGGCGCATCGCCCTGGCTCCACAGGGCAAAGTTGCCCCAGATGCCTTCAGGCGCGCCGCCCCGCACGATGCCCAGGATCATGAGCACGCCCACGCCGATGAAGAGGATGACGGTGGTCACCTTGATGGCGGCGAACCAGTACTCGGCCTCGCCGAAGCCTTTGACCGAGATGGCGTTGAGGCCGAACATGATGGCCAGGAACAGGGCGCTCCACAGCATGCCGTTGCCGTCGGGGAACCAGTAGGCCATGACCAGCTGGGCGGCCACCAGGTCCACGGCAATGGTGACGGCCCAGTTGTACCAGTAGTTCCAGCCCAGCGCGAAGCCGAAGCCTTCGTCCACGTAGCGCGCGCCGTAGGTGGCGAACGAGCCCGAGACGGGCAGGTTCGCGGCCATTTCGCCGAGGCTGGTCATGAGGAAGTAGACCATCAGGCCCACGATCATGTAGGCCAGCAGGGCGCCGCCGGGGCCGGCCTGCGAGATGGTGGCGCCCGAGGCAACGAAGAGGCCGGTGCCGATGGAGCCGCCGATGGCGATCATGGACAGATGCCGCGCCTTGAGTTCGCGCCTGAGTGCGGTGGGAGCGGCGTTCTTGGAGTTGTCTGCTGCCATGGATGTGTCGATGGTTGGATCAGATCCCGCGTGGCCGCTGGCCGGCGCGGGGGCAGGAATGCAAAACAGGTAAAAACAAAAGAGCCGCGCTGTCGCGGCCCCATCAAGGTGCATGCACCACGAAAAGGCGTGATTGTCCGAGAACGCAGCCATCGTGGAAAGGCAGCAGTTTAATCTCCCTTCACCCGCATAAGCCGATCTGAATCAGCACCCACTGTGTGTGCGGCGCCACGCCAGCTCGGCTGGCCGCTGCCGCCTCACCACTGTGTCTGCGCCAGCAGCAGTTGTGCCAGTGCCTTGATGCGCGGCGAAGCCTGGCGCGTGCGCGGGTAGACCAGGGACAGCTCGCGGGCGCGGCCTTCGTGCTGGGGCAGCAGCCGCACCAGCCTGCCCGCCTGCAGGTGCTCGCGCACCGCGAACTCCATGACCTGGGCCACGCCCAGGCCGCCCAGCGAGCCTTCCACCAGCGGGTCGCCGCTGTCGAAGGTCACGGTCTGCGGCGCAGGCCAGTCCAGCATCTCGCCATTGCCCGCCAGGAACTGCCAGGGCACGCGCCGGCCCAGGTAGTGGTTGTAGACGGCCATGCAGCTGTGCTGCGCCAGCTCCTGCAGCGTCTGCGGCGTGCCGCGCGCCGCCAGGTAGGCGGGCGAGGCCACGGTCACCCAGCGCAGCGGCGGCAGGGCGCGGGCGATCATGCGGCTGTCTGCCAGCGGGCCGATGCGCACGGCCGCGTCAAAGCCTTCTTCCACCATGTCCACCATGCGGTCGGTGAAGCTGGTGTCGATCTGCAATTGCGGATGCTCGCGCAGCAACTGCCCCAGCAGCGGCACCAGCACGATGCGGCCCAGCATGGACGGCGCCGTCATGCGCAGCACGCCGCTGGGCGCGCAGCGCCGGTCGCTGACCAGCTGGCGCGCCTCCTCCAGCCCGGCGATCAGCGGGGCGCAGCGGTCCACCAGCGCGCAGCCGTCTGGCGTGAGCGACACGCTGCGCGTATTGCGGTGCAGCAGCCGCGTGCCCAGGTCTTTCTCCAGCTGCGCCACGGCGCGCGATATGCGGGACTGGCTGGTTCCCAGCAGGCTTGCCGCCTGGGTGAAGCTGCGGCTTTCGGCCACCTTGATGAGCAATTGAACGGCGTTGAGGTCCATGGCGATGGCATGTTTGATTGATTCGATTTTGCATAAGAAAGATGAATATCTGATGTTTATCTTCAGAAATGCATTAATTAGGATCGCTCCCATGCTTGTGAACGACTCCCCCGCTGGCGCCCTGCGCCACTCGCGCGCCGCGCTGGCGCTGCTGTCCCTGTCCCAGTTGCTGATTGCGCTGGATGCCACCATCGTCTTCGTCGCGCTCGACGCCATGGGCCAGCAGCTGCAGATGGATGCGCACCACCTGCAATGGGTGGTCAGTGCCTACAGCGTGGCCTTTGGCGGCTGCCTGCTGCTGGGCGGGCGCTGTGCGGACCTGCTGGGCAAGCGGCGCATGTATGTGGCGGGGATGGCGCTGTTCGGCCTGGCCTCGCTGGTCGGCGGCTTCGCCTCCCAGCCCTGGCAACTGGTGCTGGGCCGCGCAGGGCAGGGCGTGGCAGGGGCGTTGCTGTTTCCGGCCACGCTGTCGCTGATCAATACCTTGTATGCGGCCGGGCCCGAGCGCAACCGCGCCCTGGCCGTGTGGAGCATGGCGTCGGCCGGCGGGCTGGCGGCCGGCGCGCTGCTGGGCGGCGTGCTCACGCAGACGCTGGGCTGGAACTGGGTGCTGTGGGTGCTGGTGCCCGTGGCCTGGCCGTGTGCCATGGCGGCGCTGCGCTTTCTGCCGCCCTCGGCCCGTACCGGGCGTGCCGCACCGGGCCAGGGCTTCGATCTGGCCGGCTGCCTGAGCGTGACCGTGGGCAGCAGCCTGCTGGTGACGGCCCTGGTGCAAGGCCCTGAATGGGGCTTTGCCAGCGCCGCCACGCTGGGGACGCTGGCCGTGGCCATGGCGGCGCTGGTCCTGTTCTGGCGCATCGAGGCGCGCATCGCCTCGCCGCTGATGCCGCTGTCCCTGCTGCGCGTGCCCAGCCTGCGCTCGGCCATGCTGCTGACCATGATCTTCATGAGCAGCTTTGGCGTGCAGTACTACTTTCTGGCGCTGTATTTCCAGCAGATCTACGGCTGGAGCCCGCTGCAGGCCGGCCTGGCCTTCCTGCTGCCCACGGCGGTCTGCACGCTGGGCATCCGCTGGGCCGAACACTGGCTGCACCGCTCCACGCCGCGCGCCGTGCTGATGGGGGGCTGGGCCGCAGGCACCCTCGGCCTGGCCTATATGGCCTGGGCGCTGCCGCTGGGCGGCAGCTATGTCTGGCTTGTGCCGGGCTTCGTGGTGCTCAGCCTGGGCCAGGGCGCGTGCTGGACCGCCATGTGGGTGGTGGCCGGCCAGGGCGTGGCGGCTGCGCAGCAGGGCGTGGCCTCGGGCATTGCGGCCACGGCCCAGCAGGTGGGCGCGGCGCTGGGGCTGGCCCTGCTGGTCATGGTGGCCACCGCGCCGCTGGCTGGAC
>NZ_JTKZ01000904.1:0-888 GCF_000799035.1 Delftia sp. ZNC0008 | reverse complement strand
AAGCTCAGGCTGCCGTAGGGCATGCGCAGGCCGCCCGGCAGCGGGCTTTGCGAGGGCGCGGGCTGAAAGCCTGCCGAGTTCGAGGCGAACTGCCATTGGTCCGCACCCACATTGCCCGTGCCGTTGCTGACACCTGCCGTGTTGCTGCCCGTGCCGATCTGCGTGCCGATGGGCACGGGCTTGCTCAGGGCCAGCACAGCCGGCGCGCTGGCCGTGCCCGAGGCCGGCAGGTTGACCGCATGCACGCGGTAGCTCACGGCAGGGTCCAGGCCGGTGAAGGACAGCGTGGCGGCCGTGCCGGCTGCGGTGCTGACCGTGTTGCTGGCAGGGGCCGGCAGGCCGGCGGCATCCAGGCCGGCCATGACCTGTTCCCAGCTGGGGACGGGCGCATTGGCAGGCAGGGCCACGGCGCGCAGGCTGCCGCCCACGCTGGGCGTGGCCTGGACCACGGCCGATGTCTGGTCCACTGCCTGGGCGGACAGGGCCACGGTGGACAGCGCCGGCACCGCCAGGCTGTCCAGGCGCGCCTTTTTCCAGGCGGCATAGGGCAGGTCCTTGGCCACGGTGCCATCGCCGAAGAAATCGGCATCGCCGCAGTCGCTGAGGATGTCCACGCTGCCGCCCGCGTCCAGGCTGGCGGGCATGGCGCCTATGCCTTCGGCCGAGCAGGCGGTGTGGGGCGCGGTGATGGCGGCCAGGTCGGCAGCGCGCGGACGCAGGTTCAGGGCCAGGCCTGCGCTGTTCACGCGGCCGTCCCAGGAATAGAGCTGGAAGTTGCGCGGCGCGGTGCCCGTGGCGCTGGCCGAGGGACCGGCAATGATCAGGTACTCGCCGACTGCGTTCTTGCGGATTTCGCGGATGCCGCGGCCGCCCAGGTCCAGGCGAATC